>CAXUCQ010000362.1:0-3661 GCA_964249295.1 uncultured Armatimonadales bacterium
CGCCAGGCGGCCCGTGGCGGGGTCGAACAGGCCGTAGAAGAGCGTGACGAAGTGGTCACCCAGGCCGGCCGCCTCGCTGCGCAGGGTGCGGTTGAGGCGGGTCAGGACCAGGCTGGGCGCGGCGACCTCGGCGGCGAACGCGCGCAGCGAGAACTTCACGGTCGCCGTCAGCACGGCGGCGCCCAGCCCCTTGCCCGACACGTCGCCCATGACCAGGCCGACGCGGCCATCCGGGAGCGAGAAGACGTCATAGAAGTCGCCCCCCACCTGCGACTCGTCCAGGCCGGCCCGGTAGACCGTCCCCAGGTCCAGGCCGGACAGGTGATCGGGGATGTTGGACAGGAACGCCGCCTGGAGCATATCGGCGACGCGGTGCTCGCGGGCGTACTGGCGGGCGTTCTCCAGCGTCGGCGCGAGCATGTCGGCGACCTGTCGCAGCAGAGTCACCTCCGCCGCCGTCCAGACGCGCGGCGCGTCGGTCTGGTGGACGACGAACAGGCCCGCCCAAGCCCCGCGCAGGAAGACGGGGCAGGCGATGAACGCCCGGATGCCCATCGGCACGAGGAAAGCATCGCGGTATGACTGGACCTGGGCATCGCGGGCGCAGTCGGCGCTCGCCACCGTCTCGCCGGCCGCCCAGCGGCTCAGGACGTCCGGCTCCCAGAGCGACAGCGGGAACTCGCCGGAGAAGGCCTCGGCGTCGGACGCGACGTGCTGCTGCGGGGCGACCTCGAGCGCGTCCTGCTCGGTGTTGATCCAGTACCAGCCGCAGCGGCTGACGTCGAGCAGCCGGCCGACCTCGTTGGTGGCGACTTCCAGGATCTCGTCGGCGTCCAGCGACCCGCGCAGCGCCTGCCCGATGGCGTTGACGACGGCCTCGCGCTCGGCCCGCGCCCGCGTCTCGAAGAACAAGCGCGCGTTGTCGACGGCCAGCGCGGCGCGGCGGGCCAGTTCCTCGGCGACGGCCAGGTCGGCGGCGGCGTAGCGCCGCCCGGACTCGGACGTCATCAGCGTGATCGCCCCCAGCACCCTGCCGCGCGCGACGAGCGGGACGCAGAGGTAGGACTGCAGGCTGGCGAGTCGGAGCATCTCCAGGTGTTCGCCGCTCTGCGCGCTCGCCGCCAGCAGCGCATCGGGGATGTCGGCGGCCAGCTCCGACACGCCGGTCCGTATGACCTGGGCCGGCCCGTTCTTCGCGTCGGGACTCGCAGGGAAGCGGCGGTCCATCTCCCACGCCGCCTCGGCCTTCGCCGGATCGACGTGGGTGATCGCGACGCGCCGGATCGCCCCCCCCTCCTCGCCCAGATCGACCGCGCACCAGTCGGCCAGGTGCGGCACCGCCAGCGCCGCCACGTTGGACAGGGTCTCCGCATAGTTCAGGGAGGAAGCCAGGAGCGCGCCGGCTTCGGCCAGGAACGCCTGCGCCTGCTCGGCCCGGCGCCGCTCGGTCACGTCCACGACGAACGCCAGCCCCTGCCCGTCCGGCCCGTCCAGCATCGACGCGCTGATCAGCACGGCGACGCGCCCCCCGTCTTTGCGGACGTACTCCTTCTCGAACGGGGCGCAGGCGCCCAGCGCTTCCAGCTCGCCGACGCGGACCTGGTCCTGATCCCGCCACTCGGGGGGCGTCAGGGATCTCCAGTCGATGCCGCCCGCTTCCAGGTCGGCCCGCGCGTAGCCGATCATCTCCAGGAAGGCGTCGTTGGCGTCGGTGACGGCGCCGGAGAGGTTCCAGAACATGATGCCGATGATGTTGGACTCGGCCACGCGCCGGAACTGCGCCTCGCTGCGGAGGCGCGCGGCGTCGGCCTGCTGCGCCTGCCCTTCGACGCGCCGGAGCCGGACCGCCGTCCGCACCGCGCGTCCCAGACCCTCCGGGGTCAGCCGACTCTTGGACAGGTAGTCCGCCGCGCCGGCCTTCATGAGTTCGACGGCGGTCATCTCGTCGCCGTTCCCCGTCAGCATGATGATCGGCGTCCGCACCCCGGCGGCCTGCGCCTGCTGCAGGACGTCCAGCCCGGTCCCGTCGGGCAACTGGAAGTCCAGCAGCGCGCAGTCGTAGGAGCCATCGACCAGCGCCCGGACGGCCCCCCCGCAGGTGGCCGCCTCGGCGAGGCTTACGGACAGGCCGGACGCCGCCAGCGCCCGCCGGGCCGCTTCTCGGTCCGGGGCGTCGTCGTCCACGATCAGGATGTTGAGCAGGGTGTTGGGTTGGTCGTTCGGCATCAGCGTTCCGCTTCTGAGGCGCTTTCGATTCCGGGGCGCTTTACGGCGCGGGACAGTTCGTTTTCGCAATTTTCACAACGCGCCCGGTCCACAGTCTTCACAACGCGCCCAGGGCGTCGCCGAGGATCGCCAGGAAAGCGTCGACGTCGTCCGCCGTGACGCTGAGGTTGGGCCGCGTGCGGATGCTGTCACCGCCGGCCCCGAGCAGCAGCAGGTCGTGCCGCTGCAGGGCGGCGTCGATCAGCCTGGCCTTGTCGCCGGGCCGGCGCAGCGTGAAGCCCTGGTACAGCCCCATGCCGCGCACGTTGCCCATCTTGTCCGGGAAGCGGCCCGCAAGGCGGCGCAGGCCGTCGGCCAGACGTGTCCCGTTGACGCCCGCGCGCGCGATCAGGCCTTCGTCCTCGACGACGCGCCACTCCTGGGCGAAGCGGACCATGTCGGCCAGGGCGCCGCCCCAGGTGCTGTCGAGCACGCCGATGTCCGGCAGCGGCTCCGTCATGAACAGCGCGCCGACGGCGAACTTCTTGCCGACGGCGACGGCCTGCGGGGGGTGCGGCAGGTCGTAGTGGTCGATGGCGAACAATTCGCCCGTCGGCCCGCCCGAGGTCTGCACCTCGTCGAAGCCCAGATAAACGTCGTAGCGGTGCGCCAGTTCCGACAGTTCCCGGAAGAAGGACGGCAGGGCGACGCGCTGGCCGCCCGCGCCCTGGATCGGCTCGACGATGATGCCGACGATCTCCTCGGCCATCTGCGCCAGCACGCTCTCGATCAGGTCCAGGCTGCGTCGGGTCCGGGCCTCGTTCTCCCCAGGGGGCGCGTCGCCGTCGACGGCGGGGAACGGCAGCTTGATGTTGCCGCCGGAGACCAGCCCGTGGAAGTCCTGGGTGGCGACGGGGTCGAGCGTCTGGGTGACGCTGAGCGCGTAGACCGTCCGCCCGTGGAACGCCTGGTCGAAGTAGAGGAAGCGGCGCGCGCCGTTCGTGCGGCCCTGCCGCGCCCGCTTGCGGTTGTGCCGGGACAGCAGGTACTTGAGCATGTTCTCGACGGCCTCGGCGCCCGAGTTGACGGCGTAGACTTCCAGCCCCGCGCCGCGCATCACGCGGGGCGCCAGCCGGTACAGCAGGCGGTAGTAGTCGAGGCACTGCGGGGTCAGAAAGTCGGGGTTGGCGACCTTGTTGTTGGCGGCGTGGGCGAGCGCCGTCAGGTAATCCGGCTCGCGCAGGCGCGGGTGGTTGTGGCCGATGAGTTTGGAGCCGTAGTAGCCCGCCCAGTCGAGAATGCGCTGGCCGTCGACGGTCTGGAGGGACATGCCCTCGCCGGCGGCGGGGTCGACCACGAACGGCCAGGGGTCGTAGCGCACGTACCGGCGCATCTCGTCCAGCATCGCCCGGCTCTGCGGCCCCGGATACCTGGCCACGGGCGGGCCGACCACGGG
>CAXUCQ010000363.1:0-3661 GCA_964249295.1 uncultured Armatimonadales bacterium
CGCTGTCCACGCGCGACATCAACACGATCAAAACGATCTACGGCTTCCTGTTCCCGTAGACTTCAGATCCAGCGGCGACGGCGGAAGTAGACCCATTCCAGGCCGCCCAGGACCAGCATCAGCCCCAGCGCATACGGGTAGCCGTAACGCCAGTGCAGTTCGGGCATCCGGGTGAAGTTCATGCCGTAGATGCCCGAAATCGTCGCCCACGTCATCAGGATAATCGAAACGCTCGTCAGCACCTTCACCACTTCGTTGAGCCGGTTGGACGCCACGGCCAGGTGCGCGTCCAATGTCCCCGACAGCAGGTCCCGGTACGTGTCGATGCTGTCCACGACTCGGATCGTGTGGTCGTACACGTCCTGGTAATAGGCGAACAGGGCGCGGGCGCGATCCCGGCGCAGCGCCTCCGCCCGGTCGTCGTCCTGCACCGACTCCACGTGCCGCAGCAGCACGTTGACGGCGTCGCGCAGCGGGGCGACGTAGCGGCGCATGTCCAGCATGTCGCGCCGCAGCCCCAGCAGCGTCGTCAGCGGGTTCTGCTCCTCGGGCTGCCCCGCGATGCGCCTGAAGACGCTCTCCTCTTCGCTGACGGGTCTCAGAACGGCCTGTTCCAGCGTGTCGATCCGGTCGTCGTAGGCGTCCAGCGCGGGGAAATAGTCGTCCACCACCGTGTCGAGCAGCAGGTAAAGCAGGAACCAGGGGCCTTGCTTCTGCAGGTCTTTGTTCGCCTCCCAGCGCTTGCGCGTCGTGGCGAGCGCCTGTGACCGGCCCGTGTGGACCGTGACCAGAAAGTTGCGCCCCACGAAGGCGTTGATCTCGGCGCTGCGCTCCACGCACGCTTTGGACAGGTCTTCCCGCTCCAGCGCCGGGTGCCACTCATGGACGACCACGAAGACATAGCCGTCATACTCGACGACTTTAGGCCGCTGGTCCCGCTCGACGAGGTCCTCCATCGCCAGCGGGTGGAACCCGAACTCGGCGTGGAGCATCCGAAGGTCGTCGTCGGTCGGCTCCGCGATGTCCAGCCACAGCGTCCCGCCGTCCCCGGCGTGGAGGCGCTGGTCGATCTGCCCCGTCGGCACGTCCTGGGCGGCCTGCCCGCCGCTGAAATACTGGCTCGTCAGCATGGAGTCGGTTTCATTCTGCGCCCGCCGGCGCAAGCCCAAGCCGCCGCAGGGCCAGCAGGGCCGTGGCGACCTGCATCCCCTGGGCGAACTCCCCCGTCGCGATCAACTCCAACAGCGTCGGGACGGAGATGAACTCGTGCGTCATGTCTTCCGTGGACTCCGGGCGGGGCGCGGCGAGGAAGCGGACGGCCGAGGCGAGATACCCGTGGAACGTGTTCGTGTGCGTCGCCGCGTTCGGGGAGAACGCGCCCAGCGCCTCCCAGTGATCTGACCCATACCCGGTCTCCTCGGCCAGTTCGCGCCGGGCCGCTGTCAGCGGCGAAGCATCCCCGGCCTCGACGATGCCGCCGGGCAGCTCGACACAGACCCGCCCCAGCGCGTGCCGGTACTGCCGGACGACCAGCAGCCGCCCCGCCTCATCAAACGCCGCGACGTTCGCCCAGTCCGGGTACTCCAGCACATAATACGGCGCGACGGCCGCCCCGCTCTGCGTCACGCAGTCGTCGGCGCGCACGGTCAGCCACCGATCACGGAGCAGATAACGGGACGCCGTGACGGTCCAGGGGCGGAGACCGCCCGCCTCCTCGCTCGCCCCGCTCATGGCGTCCTCCTGGGACATGAGGATAAACGGCGCCAAGTCCACGCCGCCCACTCGTCCGTCCTCCCGTCACGGGAGGACCCCTGCGGAGCAGGGAGGTGGGTCCTTACGGGGAGGTGGGTTCTCATTCGCCCGCGTAGCCGTTCGGGTGCTTCTCGAACCACTCGTAAGCCGTCCGCATGATCGTCGGCAGGTCGCCGAACTGCGGCTTCCAGCCCAACTCCCTCTCGATCTTCGCGCTCGACGCGATCAATTCCGCCGGGTCGCCCGGACGGCGCGGGGCGGCGGTGGCGACGATCTCCTTGCCCGTCACCTGCCGGCCCGTCTCGATCACTTCCTTGACCGAATAGCCGCTGCCGGTGCCGAGATTATAGGCCGTCGTGTCCGCGCCGTTCTTCAAGGCTTCCAGCCCCAGGATGTGCGCCTGGCCCAAGTCCGTGACGTGGATGTAGTCGCGGACGGCCGTGCGGTCGCGGGTCGGGTAGTCGGTGCCGAACATCTTGATGTCCGGGCGGCGGCCCAGCGCGGCGAACAGCGTCAGCGGGATCATGTGCGTTTCGGGGGCATGGTCCTCGCCCAGATCGCCCTCCGGGTCCGCGCCCGCCGCGCAGAAGTAGCGCAGCGAAATGCTCTTGATGCCGAACGCCACGTCGTACCAGTGCAGGATGTGCTCGCCGTCCAGCTTGGTCTGCCCGTAGGGGTTGGTCGGCTTCTGGGGGTGGTTCTCGTCGATGGGGACGTACTGCGTCTCGCCGAACGTCGCCGCCGACGACGAGAACAGCACGTGCTTGACGCCGTGGGCGTTCAGCGCGTCCAGCAGCGTCAAGGTCTTGACGATGTTGTTCTGATAATACTTGACGGGGTCGGCGACGCTGTCCGGCACGGACGCATACGCGGCGAAGTGGATCACCGAGTCGACGTCGTACTCTTTCAGCGTGCTGGCGACCAGATCGCCGTCGCCGATGTCGCCCTGCACGAACTTCGCGCCGGGCAGGTATTTCAGCGCCTCCCGGTGTCCCAGCTCCAGCGTGTCGTAGATGACGACGTCGTAGCCCTGCTGGAGCAGCAGCTTGCTCGTGTGGCTGCCGATGTACCCGGCGCCCCCGGTCACGAAAACAGATCCCATCGCGCGCGTGTCCCCTTTCCTCGAAGCTGTCGCAGCCCGCGCCTATGATACCCGCTGCCCCCGCCGTCCCGCTACTCCGGTGTCCGCCGAACCCCGGCCCGGTTGACGGAAGGCCGGGGCGGTCAGGGGCTGAAGCGGACGCGCGCCCGCGTTTCGCCGGGGACGGGCTGCCCCGCGCGGAACGCCGGCACATACTCCCAGTCCTGCACCGTCTGGACCGCCGCCGCGTCGAGGTCGGGGATGCCCGACGAACGGACCACGGTGGCGCGCGAAACGTTGCCCTCGGCGTCGATAAACAGGCGCAGCGTGACCGTTCCCCCTAGCATCGAATCGGGGACGCTGCGCGGGTACAGCGTCGGCGTCCGCCGCAGCAGGCGGGGCGGCGTGTCCGGGATGATGTCGGAGGCCTGCGGGCCGGCGGACGCCTCCGGCGCAGCCGTCGATGTCTCCCCCGGCCCGATCTGTTCCATGTCCTGATCGGAGGGCGCTGGCGGGCCGTCGGGCGCGATCGTCGGCGGGGAAAGCGTCTGCTGCTCCTGACGGAACCCGGCGACTTTGACGACCGTCGGCCTCAGACGGGCCTTGAAGGAATGGGCTGCGAGGTGGATGGCCGGGGCCACCGCCAGCAGCGGCGCCGTGGCGACGTAGGGGGCCGGCGCGTCGGGGACGGCCGGCGTCGCCGGTCGGGCCGGCGCGTGGGGCGCTTCCGTGCGGGGAGACCGAGGAGCATTGGCCGCTTTGTGCGGCAAAATGGGCTTATCCTCGACGATTCGCACCGCCGTCGCGGGTAGGAGGCGGGTGTCGGAA
>CAXUCQ010000364.1:0-3660 GCA_964249295.1 uncultured Armatimonadales bacterium
CTCCTGGGGCGATCTTCGTCGATGAATGGACGAGATTATACCTGCGGCCCCCCGAGTTTTTCAAGGTGAACGGGAAGCGGCAGGGGGAACGAGGGGGTGTCAGAGGCCGAAAGTGTGGCGCAGGGCGGCATCGAGGGAGGCTGTGTCGCGCCAGACGCCGAGAATGGCGATGATCTCCGACTGACGCACCGTGGCGAGGTTGTCCGTGACGATCACGGAGTCGGTTTGGAGGCCCGTCATGCCGCCTTCAGCGGTGGCGAGGGAGACAAACACGCGGCTGGGATGACCAGCACGGGCAAGATTGCTGGTGATGAGCGCGACGACGGTCTGCGCCAGCCCAGTGGCAAGGGCGTCGGCCTGGACGACAAGCGCAGGGCGCTTCTTAAACGTCACCAGGTCGGAGTTGGGGAACAGCACCAGGACGACGCTGCCCCGTTTATAAGGCGTCATAGACGTCCATGTCGGGGCGGTCCCAGTCTTCGGTGAAGGAGCCGAGACGGGCGCGCAAGTCGCCGGCTTCGGCGACGCTGAGCGGGAGCGTAGGGGCGGTCGCGTCGGCGTCGGTGAGCAGGACGGCTTGCGCGTATTCATCAAGATTTTGGCCGCGCTGACTGGCCTTGCGCCGCAGTTTACCCTCAGCCTCGGACGAGAGTTCAAGTGTGAGTGTCATCGGAAAACCCTCCGGGACTATTGTTCATGATTCGCGGAGAATTGTCAAGCGTGGAGCGGAGTCATAGTGCGGCTGTGCCGCTTGGGGTCGTTAGGGGCGACGGGCATAAAAGACTCCTGGGGCAATCTTCGTCGGTCGCTGCCCCCCATTATACCTGCGGCTCGCAGAGTTTTGGAGGACGCGGCTCCGCCGGAACAGTTCAGAGCGCGTACAGCTTCAGGGCGTGTAAGGCTGGGAACGGCGGAGGGGCAGGGCGCGGGCTTTGACGCGGTCTTCGTGCAGGACGATCAGCGCACCTGCCAGCAGAAGGTCTTCAAACCGCGCAAGGGCGTGGACAGCCAGGGAGCCGATCTGCAGCGGCAAAACGTCCTGATGGCCGGCCTGCTCCAAGAGCGGGACGAAGTCGGGCGAGAGATTCATGTCGATCACGATCTGCATCAGGACGCCAACAGCAACTCCCGCTCTTCGGCCCGCCACGCCGCGTAAGAAAGCGCCGCCGGGAGGTCGGCGGCCTCCAGATAGGGGGAGGCCGCCAGAATCGTTTCCGTTGTGGCCCCGGACGCGACCAGACCGACCAGGGTGCCGACGGTGAGGCGCAGGCCGCGCACACACGGCCTGCCTCCCATGACGGCCGGATTCAGGGTGATGCGTTCCAGACTTTCCGTGCGCGGATTATACCTGCGGCCCCCGGAGTTTTGCAACGAAGGGAGGGTATGGCTAAGCGAAGCAGAACATTCAAGGGGTCAGCCGCAGGGCGCGGCCGTCGGCGAGGCGGTAGACGTAGAAATCGCCGTCCACGGTGGAGATGACGCGGGCGGCGATTAGAGGGTGTTATGAACATGAGCCTCTCGTCGGGTGTTCCTCCGGCGCATCACCCCGTACCGGCGGCGTCAAGGCGCGTGCCGGCGGGCCAACCTTGCGCCAAGAACATCCCCGGCGTGTAATGCTGTGTTAACGCTGACGGGTTATACTGCCTCCATCACGAGCGGCGCGGAGGGCGCCGGAGAGGAATGGCAGAGCATGCGGCACACAGGCAGTTGCGGGATCGGACACAAACGGGCGGCGAGGGGAGCCGCGCTGGGGATGCTCACCCTTGTCGGGGGAGCGCTGACCCTGCAGGGCGTCACGTCCTGTGCGCGGCCCGCCCCGGCGCGCGGCGGGGGCGCGGGCGGGTGGCAGACCTACAAGGACGCGGCCCTCGGGTTTACGGTCCAGCGGCCCGCCGGATGGTCCGTCCACGCGGACGAACACACGATCCTGGTGCGGAGCGCGGACCGCCGCGAGGTCGTGTTCGCGGAGGCGTTCGACGCCGCCGACGGCGAGTCGGCCGAGGACCACCTGGGGCGGCTGCCAGACCGGACGCCCCTCTTCGCCCAGGCGCGGGTGAGCGACGTCCGGGTCCAGCCCTCCGCCGGGGACGAGGCCGCGGCGACCCTGTCGTACCGGGCGGCGTCAGGGCCGGGCCAGGGGCGCGTCCTGTGTTCGGTCGTCCACGGGAAGGGTCTGCTGTTCGTCCTCGCCGCGCCCGGAGCGCGCTTCGCGGCGGACCGCCCTCTGCTGGCCCGCGTCGTCCGATCTCTCCGGTTCTTCGCCCCGGAACGCGCGGCCCGGTCGGACGCCCCGGCGGCGCCGGGACTGCACTACGTCGCCTGGACCGACCCGCGCGAGCAGGCATTCACGCTCAGCATCCCGGCCGGATGGAAAGCCGACGGCGGCGCGTACCGCTTCGGCCCCTCCGACGTGCGGATCGCCTATCAGCTGCTGTCGCCGGACAAGAGCATGACGGTGCTCGTGGGCGACCCGCGCCTGCCGACGGCGTTCCAGACCCTGAACGCGATGGAGGAAAGCGTCGGGATGCGCGACGGTGAGAACGGCGTGCTGCATTATATGCCCGCGCCGGAGTTCAACCACTGGTACCTGGAGACCTTCGTCACGGGCATGGTGGACGGTCTCAGGGTCGGCGCCGACCACCCCCTGCCGGACGTCGCGCGCCGACAGACGGAGGCGGCCCAGCGGCAGTCCGGGGGCGGGATGCGGGTGGAGGACAGCGTGAGCGTCACCGAGTTCTCCGGCCGCAGCAAGATAGACGGCAAGCCGCTCACCGGCATCGTCCTCGGCTCGACTCAGCGGATGAGCAGCGCTCTCCCCGGCCTGGACAGCGCCGTCTGGAGCGGCAGCCCGATCCTGCTGGGCTGCACGGATGCTGCCCACGTGTCCCGGTCCGAGCAGACCGTCATGGCCGTGTTCGCGCACCTCCAGCAGACCCTGCGGATGAACCCCGCGTGGCTGGCGCGGCGGTCCCAGGAACTCGCGCAGGACGGGGCGGACATCGCCCAACAAGGGCAGCAGACCCTGGCGGACACCCAGAAGGCAAACCAGAAGAGGCTGGAGGAGAGCGCGGAGCGGTCGCAGCAGATCGCCCGCGACACCGAGGCGGCGCGCAGCGCCAGCATGGGGGCGTACTGGGGCCACGTCCAGGCCGACGGTGAGCGGCAGCGCGGGTTCATCGACTACCTGGGCGACCGCACCGACGTCACGGACGGGGCGGGCACGGGCCTGAACGTGCCGGGCGGCAGCAAGCACTACTACCGCAACGGGCAGACGGGGGCGGTGCTGGGGACCGACTCCGCCGACAGCCCAGGCGTGGACTGGACGCCGCTGACCCAGTATTAGGCCCCGCGGGTATCAGGCCCCACGGGGCGCGGGGGCGGCGGAAGGCCGTCGCCCCCGGCACCGCCCGGAACAGCGCGCCGACCTGGGTGCGCCCGTCCTCGCCGGGGGCGAGGACGCCGTGGGCCAGGCCGTGGCGCATCAGCCGCTCCGTGGACGCAAAGCCGGCGCGGTAGAAGATGTCCGCCTGGGCCTCGCCGCCGACCTCCCGCGCCAAGTACATCGCCACCTGCCGGGCGAATCCGGCGTCGCCCTGCAGGCGGTTACCCCGCCCGCTGCGCGCGCCGCCGGCCAGGATCAGTTCCGGCGTCACGCCCATC
>CAXUCQ010000365.1:0-2519 GCA_964249295.1 uncultured Armatimonadales bacterium
CCGGACGGTTCTGGCCGGCGCGGGGGCGGAGGGGGTGCGCGAGCGCCTGGCCGAAGGGTCCATTGATGTCGTGACGTTCACGAGTTCCTCCACGGTCAAGAACTTCGTGGCGGCGCTGGGCGGCCCGGACGCTCTGCCGTCCGGGGTACTCGTCGCTTGTATCGGGCCGAGCACGGCCCGGACGGCGGCGGAGGTGTTGGGGCGGGCGCCGGATGTCGTGGCGTCGGAGCACACCATCGCCGGACTGATCGCGGCCTTGGAAGCGTACTTCGGCGGATAGCGTTCGCCGCGCCCTACACGCTGCTGCGCCGGAAGACGAGTGCGACCCACTCGGCCTGACGGCGGGTCTCGAGCGGGGCGAAACCCGCCCCTTCCAGTGCGAAGCGGACGTCGACTTCGCGCATGTCGATGATGCCGGAGGCGATCAGGACGCCGTCCGGCGTGACCCGCGTCGCCAGGGCGTCCGCAAGGCCGATGATGACGTCGGCCAGGATGTTGGCGACGACCAGGTCATACGCGCCGATGGGGAAGGCTTCCTGCGCCCGCACCGGGACGCCGTTGACGCCGACGTTTTCCGCCGCGATCTTGACCGCCAGCGGGTCGATATCCGTCGCCAAAACGTCCGCAGCGCCGAGCTTGGAGGCCGCGATGGCGAGGATGCCCGAGCCGGTGCCGATGTCGGCGACGCGCATCCCCGGCGCCACGTAATCCTCCAGCGCCGCCAGACACAACTGGGTCGTCGGGTGGCTGCCCGTGCCGAACGCCATGCCGGGGTCGATGACCAGGGGGATGTCGCCCGCGCCCAGTTCCGGCGTCTCCCAGGGCGGCGTGACGACCAGATGGCGTCCGACCCGCATCGGCTTGTAGAACGCTTTCCAGGCGTTCGCCCAGTCGGCTTCCTCCACGTAGCGCAATGTCAGGGTCGTCCCCGCGCCTTCGACGCCGAACTCCGGCAGCCGCGCGAGTGCCGACTGCAGGCCGTCGAGGCGGCCTTCCAGGCGGTCGTCGACCGGCAGGTAGCCGGCCACTTCCGGCGGCACAGCCCCGTCCCGGATGACGACCCCGTCACAGCCCGCCGCCCGCAGCGCCTCGTCTACGGCGTCCTGCGCGCCTAGCGCCGCCTCGATCGTGATCTCCGCCCAGCGCATCATTTCGCTCACTTTCCCGTGCCGGTCCCGCCGCCCGCCGTCAGCACCCCGTCCGCCGCCGTCAGCGTCCGGTGGACGTGTCCGCCCCGGCTGTCATCGTAGAAATACACCTGCGCGCTCCGCTGTCCGGCCCGTCCGCTGCGCTTCCCGGCGCCGTCGCGCGCCACGACATCGGAGGAGCGGACTTCGTCGGTCATCGCGCTGGAGAAGACGGGATGGCCGTCCCGCAGCGTCTGCTCCGTCCGGTGATAGCCCTGCCGGATCGTCGTGGTCTGCGCCGCCGCGCCGTTTTTGCCTGCAAAGATCGACACATCGAGGGTGAACGGGAACGCGAGACTTCCTCGGCTTTCCTGGGTGTGCAGGCCGTCGCTGACGGTGGTGGTCGAGGACAGCAGCGTCTGCTGATGCACATTTTGGGTGCTTTGAGGCCCCACGTTGATGTACTGCTGCGTGTTGCTGAAGTCCAGGCTCTGGATGACTCGTGTCGTCACGCGACCATGGGAGGTCAGCACATAGCCGCCGAGGGTGAACCGGCGCGAGGACGTCACGGTCAGAGACCCGTTGGCGCTCCCGGCGTCGAAAACGAGGTCCTGCCGGATGACGGGGGTAGGGGCCGCGCCGAGAGTGTCTTCGGTGACCGCGCCGACCACGCGCTCTTGGTGCGGGTCGCGGTACAGCAGCAGTGTGCCGATCGTCGAGAAGAAGTCGGCAGCGTTGAGAACGCGGACGGCGATCGTGTGCGGGCGTCCGTCGCTCAGGACCGCCGCCCAGGGGGTGAGGTCGACTCGGTACGGCGCGAAGTTCAGCGTCTGCACCCCCGGAATGGGACGCCACAGGGACGGGTCGATGCCGCCGGTGTAGACCCATGGGAAGATCGGGGCGACCCCGGCGGGGCGATTGTCGAGGCTGATCTCGGCCTCGCGGAAGGCCGAGCCGCCGTTCTGCCCGAGCTTCGCCGTCAAAGCGTCAGGGACATCCGTGTACCAGAACTCGTCCTTGTTCTGGCTCTGCGCGATGACATCGAGGTACGCGCGCACGATGTTGGTCGGGAGAGAGAGCGTCCCGGACAGCGCGGCGGACGAGTCGGCGAGGTTTGCCGCGAGACCGGAGGGCGTCGGCAGCGGCAGCACCAGGTCCGGCGTCTCCGGCGCGGGCGTGGAAGCGTCCGTGGGATAAAACAGCAACGCGGCGCTGCCCCGGATGACGCCCGTGTAGGTGCCGTTCACGACGTTCCCCAGGAACACGCCGCCTGCACGGGGTTCGGCAAACAGCGCCGAGTCGTCCGTCACGTCGCGCTCGACGTGCCAGCGGGGGGCGACACCCGCCGAAGGCTCCGCCGTCGTCCCGAAAAAGACGTTCGCCCCGCCGACC
>CAXUCQ010000365.1:2529-3651 GCA_964249295.1 uncultured Armatimonadales bacterium
ACCTTCGCCCATCGTTTTGCGCCCGGCGGCGGCGCATAGGGGAACGCCTTCGGCGTGTAGTCCGTGAACGGAAGGTCGTGAAATAGCGGCACGATGATCGGTCGGGTATGCGGGCGGGAGACGGAGGGTTCGGCAGTCGCCGCGTAGGACGTGTCAGGCACCGAAATGGCCTGGGCCGACGTCCGGCTCAGCCCCACGCCGAGCATGAGCAGCAGCAAGGTCCCTGTGCCGACCCTATTTATGCCCAAACGCTTCTTTGACCTTGTCGAAGAGGCCGCGCTCGTCACTGCTCAGCTTTTCGCCGCCCGCCGCGGCGTACTCCTTCAGCAGACGCCGCTGTTCGTCGTTCAGACGGGTCGGGACTTGCAGCTTGATGGCGACGATCTGATCGCCGCGCTGTGCGGTCCGGCTGTTGACATCCGGGAAGCCCTTGCCGCGCAGGCGGAACGTGTCACCGGGCTGGGTCCCTTCAGGGACCGTGAGCCTTTCCGTACCATTAAGGATCGGGACCTCGAACGTGTCCCCGAGCGCCGCCTGGGCGAACGAGACCGGGGCCTCGTAGATCACCTCCTGGCCGCGCCGGGTGAAGTGCGCGTGCGGCTGCACATAGATGACGACGTACAGGTCGCCGCGCGGCCCGCCGCGCAGGCCCGCGTCGCCCTGCTGCTGATCGACGAGCCGCAGCCCCGTGTCCACGCCCGCCGGAATCTGGAGGGTGTGTTCCCCCGTCTGGCGCAGGCGACCCTGGCCGCGACAGGCGGGGCAGGGGTCGGCGACGACCTGGCCTTCGCCCTTGCACCGGGCGCAGGGCGTGACGGTCGCGAACGAGCCGAGGATCGTGTTCTGGACGTGGCGCACCTGGCCGGACCCCTGGCAGGTCGGACACTGGCGCGGCGACGTGCCGGGCTTGGCGCCGCTGCTCTGGCACGTGTCGCACGGCTCCAGCCGGGAGAGGCGCAGGGTCTTCTCGACCCCGAACGCCGCTTCCTCCATGGTGACTTCGAGGTCGTAGCGCAGGTCCGCGCCCGCCGTGGCCTGCTGGCGCGCGCGGTCCGCGCCGCCCCGGCTGGAGAACCCGCCGCCCCCGCCGAAGAACATATCGAAGATGTCGCCGACACCCCC
>CAXUCQ010000366.1:0-3647 GCA_964249295.1 uncultured Armatimonadales bacterium
CACCAAAGACAACGCCGATGGCAGCGGCGTGCCGGGCGAGATCCCCGGAGCGCCCGTGAACGGCGAGCGGGAGGCCAGCGCCACCCAGAACACGACGGTGGGCGCGCAGCCGCAGGCGTTCGCCCTGCTCGGGCTGACCCACACGGGCTTTGTCCCCGGCGTGACGGCCACCCAGGACATCCTCACCTACGGCCTGACATTGGCCGTGCAGACCGCCGTGCCGAACGGGGCGCCGCCCAGCCTGGCCGCCGCCGACCTGACGCCGGCCAGCATCACCGTCGGCGGCTCTACCGTCTCGGACGTGCTGATCGCCGACGCCATCCCCGCCGGCACAGTGCTGACCGGGACGCCGACGGCGCCCAGCGGGTGGACGGTCCTGTATTCGACGACCGACCCGACGTCGGCGAACGCCAACGGGGTCAACTGGAGCACGACCGCGCCGACCGACCTGACGACGGTGCGGCGGGTCGGCTTCGCCGCGCCCGGAACAATCGCCAAAGGCACTTCGCTCTCGGGGTTCGCCTTCCAGGTCGAGACGACGGGCGCGAGCACGACGGCGGCCACCCCCATCAACGACATCGCGCAGGTGTTCGGCGAAACGTCGGGCGACACGGCCAACAGCATGGTCTACGACGAGTCCGGGGACGCCGACGCCAGCAACTTCAACGACGATGGCAGCCGCGGCTCGAACACGCCGACGGACGGCGTCGCCAACCCCGCCGCCGACGGGACGGACACGAACAACAACGACACCGGCGCGGGGGCGGGCGGGGAGGACAACGTCTACACCGTCCAGCCCGACGGCACCGTGCTGAACGGTCCGAGCGGACAGCCCGGCGCGGTCGGCCCGACGGACAACAACGACGACTTTTCCAACCTGTCCGCCCCCGTCCCCGCCGCGGTCGCGCCGGGCGCCGCCATCGACCCGGACCCGGTGACGTTCACCAACACGCTGGACAACCCCTCGGCCAACGCCGTGGCCGCCAAGATCTATCTGACGCCCCAATCGCCGGCGATGCTGCCCGGCGGCGCGGCGACGGACCTGCCGAACGGGACCAAGGCGACAGTGTCGGAGGGCGGCGCGTCGGCGGTCTACACGTACAGCGGCGGCGCGTGGACGCTGACGAGCGGTACGGCTCTCCAGATCAACGGCCTGGCCGCCGGCGCGTCGCTGAACTACACCGTGGCCGTGGACCTGCCCGCCGGCACACCGCTTTCGACCGACACGGGCAAAGGCTTCCCGGTGCCGATCCAGGCGTTCGTCGACTCCAACATGAACGGCGCTTACGACGCGGGCGAGCCGGTCAACCGGACGGTCGACCGCGTCTACACGGGCTACCTGAAGATGACCAAGCAGGCGCGCGTGGTCGCCGCCGACGGGACGACGGTGCTCCAGGACTACACCGCCAGCCCGACCTCGGTCAACATCGTGCCGGGCAACTTCATCGACTACCGCATCACCTACGCCAACATCTCGTCGCCCGCCGTCGGCTCCGGCAACGTCACGCTGAGCGCGCACGGATTGACGATCAACGAGGACGGGACGGTGCTGCCCAACAACTGGGCGCGCGACAACGACGGCAACGGCGTCCCCGACACGGGACACGTTTCGGGCAGCGCCGCCGACTCGGGGGCGGGGGCGACGATCACCTTCTACAGCGGCAGCCCGGCGACCACGGCGACGACGGACTCGGACACGAGCGTGACGCGCTACGTCGATACGCTTGCGGCGGCGGTCGCGCCGGGCGAGTCGCGGACGTTCACGTTCCGGCGGCGGATCAATTAAGAGGCACGAGACCTCGTGCGGAAGTCCCCCCTGGGCTGAACCCCTGGGCTGGGAAAAGCATACTGCCCGCCTGCGCGGGCGCAAGATAGGAAGAGCCGACGCCTTCACGGGCGGGCAACAGGCACTTTGCAGCCGAGGAGTTTAGTCCTGGAGGGGCTGACGCGAGAGGTTTACTGATGAAGACGCGACGAGACATCCTTTTGAAGCCGCTGACGGGGCTGGCCGTGCTGTCGCTGCTGGCCGCCGGTGTCGGCCTGCGCACCCTGTCCGCGCCCGCGCCGAAGGCCAAGATCGCGGCTGGCGTCAAGGCCGCGCCGATCCGCCTGCTGCTGACCGCCGAGCGCAGGGGCATGGTCTCGGACACACAGGGACGGACGCAGGAGACCTGGCAGGCTCTGGCCGACGGCGTCGGCGTGCAGCCGGGCGACGTGCTCCGGTACACGCTGCGGGTCCAGAACGGCGGGGCGCTGCCCGTCAAGAACTTCGTGCTGACGCAGCCGGTCCCGTCGGGCATGGTGCTGCAGCCCGGCACGGTGACGGTTTCGGGCGCGGACGGCGTGCAGACCCTGTTCCGCATCGACGGACAGGCGGGCTACAGCGCCGCGCCGACGATCAGCGCGCCGCAGCCGGACGGGAGCGTCCGATCCGTCCCGGCCCCCGCCGAGGCGTACCGGGCCGTGCGGTGGGTCTTCGCCCAGCCGGTCGCGCCGGCGCAGGACGTGCGGGCCGTTTACACGGAAAAGGTGCGCTGACGATGTATCGGACCTCGTGCGGGAGTCAGCCCCAGAAGTCCCCAGGGCTGAACCCCTGGGCTGGGAAAGGCATTCTGCCCGCCTGCGCGGGCGCAAGAGTCGTGGCCAAGCCTGTCCTGCGCCTTCACGGGCGGGCAGGATGCACTTTGCAGCCCAGGGGTTCAGCCCTGGGGGACCTGACGCACGAGGTCTGTTGCCGCCTGCAGAGGCGACGATGGTCGTTGCTGCTGCTGCTGATCCTGCCGGCCTGTCTGCTTCTTTCGGCGGCCCAGGCGCAGGAGTCGGGCGCGCTGCTCAACCAGGCGTCTTGCTCCTACACGGGGCCGGACGGCCGGGCGGTCCAGAGCCTGCTCACCAGCAGCATGATGCTGGTGGACCCGCGCGGGCAGGTGCGGGGCTGCGACGGCTCGCTGTTGCCCGACTACACAGGCTTCCAGATCGGGCTGTACGACGCGAGTTCGGCCAACCCGGCTAACGCCGACCTGCGCGGGCTGGTCGCGCTTTCGCCGACCGGCGCTGTCGGGTCGGGCCTGCCGGCGGGCGTCGACCCGAACACGCAGAACGTCAACCCGTTCCCGCTGTCCAACGCGGCGCAGGGCATGTTCTCGTTCCTGCTCGACCCGAGCCGGGGGCAGCTCGATCCGGGCCGCGCGTATGTGCTCGTGCTTTCGCCGCCGTCCGGCTCGGCCTATCGGCAGAGGCGCATCCTGGTCGTGATCGGCGCCCGCAGCGGCGCCCTGATCTCCTACACGGCGATTTCTCTGGACGGCGAGCCGATCCGCGGCACGGACGGGCAGATGACGACGACCCGCACGGCCGTCGTCCAGGACGCCGCCCACACGAATCAGTCGCTGATCGCGCTCAACCTGGGCCTGACCGACTGCGCCGCCCGCCCGATCCAGATTTCCAAGACGGGCGACCAGGCCGCCGCCGCGCCCGGCGACACGGTGGTCTACCGCGTGGCCGTCCGCAACGGCGGCACGCTGCCCGTGTCGGCCCTGACCGTGACGGACACGCTGCCCGTGGGCTTCGACCTGCGGCCCGACTCGGTGCGGGCGCAGACGACCGTGGGCCGCGTGGCCGTCCAGACGGACCATACAGGCCGGAGC
>CAXUCQ010000367.1:0-1546 GCA_964249295.1 uncultured Armatimonadales bacterium
GCGCTCAAAAAGTGTCTGGAAGTCGGCGAACGCCTGGCAGGGGTGTTCGCGGTCGCTCAGGCCGTTGACGACGGGGACGCCGGCGTACTCGGCGAGTTCGACGACGGTCTGGTGATGGAACGTGCGGGCCATGATGCCGTCGAGCCAGCGGTCCAGATTCCGGGCGACATCGGGGACGGTCTCGCGGACGCCCAGCTTGCCTTCCAGGTAGATGGCGTGGCCGCCCATCTGGTTCATGCCGGCCTCGAACGTGACGCGGGTGCGCAGGGACGGCTTCTCGAAGAGCATGGCGAGGGTCTGTCCCTGCGCGAACTGGGTCTGGGTGGCGTCGAACTTGTTGTCCTTGAGTCGGGCGGCGACGGCGAGCACGAGTGTGATCTCTTCGCGCGTCAACGGCTCAATGCCCAGGATGTCCCGTCCGCGCAGGCGATGCTCCGTCAGTATGTCGGCAATGGGTGACCGTCCGCGCGGCGGGGCCATGCGCTGCGACGGTGCGCCGGTCGGCATTGTCATCTTCTGTGTCACTTTCTCCAGCGCCTCTTCCAGACGCTCTCGTCTGTCTTGTTCCGTCTCACCTGTGCTGGGCGGCAGTCCATTTTCCTGGATGGCGAGGATGAGACTCTTCGCCCTTTCCAGCGTCACGCCTAGCTTGGACAGGACCTGCCCGGCGAGTCCGTCGCCTTCACGGAGCAACCCCAGCAACAAATGCTCGGTGCCGATGTAGTTGTTGTTGAGCTGCCTGGCCTCGTCGTAAGCGAGGTCAATCACCCGCTTGGCGCGCGGGGTCAACTGCATGTCCTGATACAGCCGACCGCTCCCACGCGCCGCCTGCCGCTCGATCTCCGCGCGGATGCGGCTGAGAGAAACACCCAGGCTGCCGATGATGCGCGCCGCGACGCTGTCGTTCTCACGGACCAGCCCCAGCAGCAGGTGCTCGGTCGAGACGTAGTTCTCACCCAGTCTGCCCGCCTCTTCCTGGGCGTAGAAGACGACTTTGCGCGCGCGTTCGGTGAATCGCTGCCACATGGCGGTTTGCTCCTTGGAACGTTGATTTGCAGACGTTAATTCCCAGGGCTGAACCCCTGGGCTGACAAGTGCATATTGCCCGCCTTCGCGGGCGCCGGAGTGCGTGGAGCGGCACCGCGTCAGGGCAATGGTGGCTCTGCCGGCGGGGGTTCGCAAGCGGGCCAGAGTTTGCCCTCCGCGTGGTGCCGCTTCTGGTTCTCGATGTAGTTGACGACCGTCGAGACGTGGGAAGCGCAGACGGTGAAGTAGCTATAGCCGCCCTGCCACTTGAACGCCCAGGCCGGCGAGCCGTGACTGGTGTTCAGGATACGGGCGGAGGCGCCTTTCACCGTCTCCATGAAGTCCGCGCTGCAAAGCGTCAGGGGCAGTGTGACGAGCAGATGGACGTGGTCGGCGATGCCGCCGAGGGCGTGCAGTTCGGCCTTCATGATCTGACACTGCTGACGGATCAGGGCATAAGCGTGGCGCTCGATCTGCTCCGTCAGCAAGGGTTCCCGGTCCCAGGTCGCCCAGACGAAGT
>CAXUCQ010000367.1:1646-3627 GCA_964249295.1 uncultured Armatimonadales bacterium
CAGGGGTTCAGCCCTGGGGCTTCACAGCACCGCCGTCAGCACGTCCATCGCCCGGTCGATGTCGGCGGGGGTGATGATGAGCGGCGGCAGCAGGCGCAGGACCGTGTCGCCGATGGCGTTAAGAATCAGGCCGCGTTCCAAGGCGTCGCGCTGCACCCGTTTGGCGACGGGTTCGCGCAGCTCGACGCCGATCATCAGGCCGACGGCGCGGATGTCGGCGATCTTGCCGCGCAGCTTGGGTTCGTTGAGCCGGTGGACGAAGTATTCGCCCATCGCGTGGGCATTCGCGAGCAGGTGCTCGTCTTCGACGGTCTCCAGGACGGCCAGGGCGGCGCGGGCGGCGAGCGGGTTGCCGGCGAAGGTGCTGCCGTGGTCGCCGGGGACGAGCGTTTCCGCCGCCGCGCCCCGCGCCAGGCACGCGCCGATGGGGACGCCGCCGCCCAGACTCTTGGCGAGTGTCATCACGTCGGGGACGACGCCGTAGTGCTGATACGCCCACCAGCGGCCCGTGCGCCCGACGCCGGTCTGGACCTCATCAAGAATCAGCAGGGCGCCGTGACGGTCGCACAGGGCGCGGGCGGCTTCGAGATAAGGCTTATGAGCGGGGTACACGCCGCCCTCGCCCTGGATCGGTTCGAGCAGGACGGCGCAGGTCTGGTCCGTAACCGCGACTTCGAGGGCGGCGATGTCGTTGTAGGGGACGTAGTGGAACCCGGCGGGCAGCGGCGTGAACGGGGCCTGGTACTTGGGCTGGGCGGTCGCGGTCACGGTCGCCAGTGTCCGCCCGTGGAACGAGCGGTGGGCCGTCACGATGCCGAACTTGTCTTCACGCCCTGTAGATTTGCCGTGCTTGCGGGCAATTTTAATGGCGGCCTCGTTGGCCTCCGCCCCCGAGTTGCAGAAGAAGACGCGCTCGAAGTCGCTGATGGCGGTCAGTTTGGCGGCCAGTCGCGCCTGCGGGGCGGTGTGATACAGGTTGGACGTGTGAATCAGCGTCGCGGCCTGGTCCTGGATGGCCTGGACGACGCGGGGATGGCAGTGGCCGACGCCGTTGACGGCGATGCCGGCCAGAAAGTCCAGGTATTCTTTGCCGTCGGCGTCCCAGAGCCTGGCGCCCTGCCCGCGCACGAACGTGACCGGCAGGCGGGCGTAGGTGTGCATGACGTGGGCGTCGTCGAGCGCCGTGATCTCGGCGGCATCGACGGCGGGCGCGATGTGGCCGGTGTCTTTGTCCAGGGTGTAGCGCGTTTCGAGTGTTTCGAGCATAAGGTCCTCACCGTATCATCGTCCCGACGCCTTCATCGGTGAAGACCTCGAACAGCAGGGCGTGGGGGCGGCGGCCGTCAATGATATGCGTGCGGCCCACGCCGCCGGCCAGGGCGGTCACGCAGGCCTCGATCTTGGGGATCATGCCCTTGTCGGCGCCGCCGTCGGTGACAAGCTGGCGGGCGTCTTTGGCGCTCATCTCGCGGATCAGCGAGTCCTTGTCCGAGAAGTCCTGGTAGATGCCGTCCACGTCGGTCATCATGATCAGTTTGGCCGCGCCCAGGGCGGCGGCCAGCTCGCCGGCGACGGTGTCGGCGTTGACGTTGTAGCTCTCGCCCTCTTTGCCGATGGCGACGCTGGACACGACGGGGATGTAGCCCGCCGCCGTCAGCGTGTGGATGAGCGCGGGGTCGATCTTTGTCACGCGCCCGACGAAGCCGATGTCGCCCTTGGTGGTCTCGCGCTCGGCCTGGATCAGACTGCCGTCCTTGCCGGACACGCCGACCGCCTGCGCGCCCTGCTGGTTGAGGTGCGAGACGATGCCCTTGTTGGTCTTGCCCGTCAGCACCATCTCGACGATCTCCATCGTCTCGGCGTCCGTCACGCGCAGGCCGCCGACGAACTCGGGCGTCTTGCCCAGCCGCTGCATGGCGTCGCTGATCTCCGGCCCGCCGCCGTGGACGAGGATCGGGTTGATGCCGACGTAGCGCATCAG
>CAXUCQ010000368.1:0-3624 GCA_964249295.1 uncultured Armatimonadales bacterium
GGGAGCGGCACCGCCGGATGGGCGCGGCCTGCCGGGCGGGCGTCGAGGCGCTGGTGCTGTTGGTGGGCGTCCCCGTCGGCCTGATCGCGGGCTACTACGGGAAGTGGGCGGACGTCGCGCTGATGCGCGTCACCGACATCATGTTCGCCTTCCCGGACATCCTGCTCGCCATCCTCATCATGGCGATTCGCGGGGCCAGTCTCGCCAACATCTTCGTCGCGCTGGGCGTGACCGGCTGGCCCGGCCTGGCGCGTCTCATCCGAGGCCAGGCGATGTCGCTGCGCGGGCGCGAGTTCGTGGAAGCCGCGCGCGCCATCGGCGTCCCCAGCCGGCAGATCATCCTCAAGCACATCCTGCCCAACCTGCTGTCGCCCATCATCGTCGCCAGCACCATCGACATCGCGGGCGTCATCATCGCCGAGGCGACCCTGTCATTCCTGGGCATCGGCGTCCAGCCGCCCATGCCGTCGTGGGGGTCGCGCATCAGCAATGCCCGCGAGTCGGGCTACTGGCAGGGCTACCCGCAGCTCGTGATCTACCCGGCCTTGTGCCTGTCCCTCACCGTCCTGAGCCTCAACTTCATCGGCGACGCCCTGCGCGACGCGCTCGACCCCCGTGGGCGGTGAGCCTATCGCGATGCCGTTCTTTAGGAGGGCGCATCGCGATGCGCCGCTGCGGAGGCACCGCCTCGGGTAGGGGCAGGCCCCCGTGCCTGCCCTCCTCCGCCCGTGCCTGCCCTTCTCCGCCCGTGCCTGCCCTCTCCGCCCGTGCCTGCGCTTTCCCTTGAATGCCCTTTTGTGTAGGGGCGCATCGCGATGCGCCCTCCTACGGCCCCGTCGGAGACACGGACGCGGGATAACCGCTGCTCTGCAGATCCTGCGCGGCCTTGTCGGCGGCGGACTTGGTGCGGTACGCGCCGACCTGGACCTGGTAGACCGTCTTGTCGCCGTCACGCTGGGGGCGGGTGCTCGTCGCGTAGCCCCGGCGGCGCAGCGCGTCCGCCAGCGCCTTGGCGTTCTCGGGCGCGACAAACGTGCCGGCCTGGACGCGGAACTGCGCTTTGCCGCTGACGCCGTCCTGCCCCGCCTCACTGTCACCGGACGCGCCGGCCACCTTCTCCGTGTCCGGGTCCGCGCTCGCCTTGGCGTCCGGGGCCGGCGTCGTCCCGTCGTCCGGCGGCGTTGCGGTCGGCGCATCCGGGCTGGGCGCAGGCGTGTCCGTTCCATCGCTCGCCGTGTCGGCGGGCGTCGTGTCCGCCGCGACCGGCTTCGGGGTGGGGGCGGCTTCCTGGGACGCTTCCGAGTCGGCGGGCTTCACGGCGGGCTTCGGCTGCAGCTTGGACGTGTCCAGCAGCGAGGGGCTTCGCTCCTCCACGATGCTGATCCGGGGCGCCCCCGGCGCCGTGTACTCCCCGTTCTGGGTGCGCGGCGCGCGGCCGATGATGACCGGCTTGGCCGGGGCGGGGGCGGTCGGCGGAGCGACGTTCGCGGGGACCACGTTCTCCGGCGGCGTCGGCTGCGGGCGCGCGCCGCCGATGACGTAGTAGCCGACGCCGAACGCCACGGCCACGATGGCGACCGAACGGGCCAGATATTTCACGGCGTTGTTGTTGCGTGCCACGGGTTCAAATCCTCCGAAATACTATACGCCCGCGCCGCCGTTTTGTCAAGCGCGGGGCGTGTTCATACGGAGCGCGACTGCCGGCGCAGCAGATACAGGAAAAACGGGGCGCCGAGGAACGCCGTCACCAGGCCCACCGGCAGGATGCGGCCCGGCAGGGCCGTCCGCGCCACCGTGTCCGCCCACACCATCAGGACGGCCCCGGCCAATGTCGCCAGCGGCAGAACATGGCGGTGATCCGGCGTCCCGGCCAGCCGCCGCGCGACGTGCGGCACCATCAGCCCGACGAAGCCGATGATGCCCGCGAACGCCACCGTCGCCGCCGTCAGCAGCGACCCCGTCAGGATCAGAGTCGTCTTGAACCGCTCGACTTCCAATCCGAGTTGCTGCGCGGACTCTTCCCCCAGCGAGAACAGATTCATGCTGCGCGACTCGAGCAGCAGCACACACAGCCCGACGCCGAGGAACAGCAGCAGCACGCCGCACTGGGCGAACGTCGCGTCCTGGAGCGACCCGTTCAGCCGGTACTGGATGCGCTGGGCGTCCTCGGGGTGTCCGAGTTCCAGCAGCAGCGTCGAGACGCTGCCCAGGAACGCGCTGACCACCACGCCGCCGAGCAGCAGGGCCGTGACCAGCACGCGCCCCCCCCGACGGGCCAGCGCGTAGACCACGGTCATGGCCGTCGTGGCCGACGCGAACGCCGCCAGCGGGACGGCCAGCCCGTGCCACAGTCCCTCGCCGCCACGCAGCAGGGTCGCCTCGGACCCCACGGAGGCGCCCGCCGAGACGCCGATCAGATACGGGTCCGCCAGGTCGTTGCGCAGCAGCGCCTGGAACGCCACCCCCGCCGACGCCAGCGACGCGCCGACAAGGGCCGCCATCACCGTTCCGGGCAGCCGGACGCCCCACACGATCACATCATCCGGGGCGACGCCCCTCGGCCCGTGCCGCAGAGCGGCCAGCACCTCACGGACGCTCAGCCGCGCGTCCCCGATGCCGACGGAGACCACCATCGACAGAACGAGCGCCGCCGCGACCAGACCCAGCATAAGAACGACCCGCGCGCGCCGCCGCGCAGAGTGGGTGTCGCTCACAGCGCCCCCGGATGGAGCGCACGGGCCATTTGCAGCAGCGCATCGGCCAGTCGCGGCCCCGGACGTGAAAGGATGTCGGCGTTGATCGCGAAAAATCGTCCGCCTCGGACGGCGCCCAGGCTGCCGAAGACCGGGTCGGCCCGCATCGCGGCGGCGTCCTGGGCGTCGGCCAGAATCAGGTCCGGCGGATTCGCCAGCAGTCGCTCCTTGGAGAGCGGCGCGTAGCCTTGGACGGACGCCGCCTCATTCACGCCACCCGCTCGGGTGAGAATGTCGTTCATAAAAGTACCCGACCCCGCCGTCCAGAGCGGATGCAGGCCGACGACCAGCAGCACGCGCGGTCGGCGTCCCGAGCCACGGAGCGCGATGCGCTCCGCCGCCCGCCGCTTCGCCTCCATCCGGGCGACCACGGCCTGCGCCTGCCGCAGCGCCCCCGTCACCCGCCCCAACGAGACCAGACTCTGCTCCGTGGCCGCGAACGATGTCGGCGCGATGGAAAAGACCGGCTGACGGAGCTGCGTCAGCCGCGCCGCCGCCGCCCTGTTGCCGTCGGTGGCGACGATCAGATCGGGGCGCAGCGAAACGACCTTCTCGATGTCCGTCACGACGTCCCCGACCTTCGCGATCGGACGCGCCGCCGGGGGATAGTTGCAATAAACGGTGTCGCCGACGACACGGGGACCTAGTCCCAGCGCGAACAGCATCTCCGTCGCGCCCGGCGAGAGCGAGACAATGCGCCGTGGCGGCGAGTCGGCCCGGCAGATCGAGAGAGCCAGGCAGAGCAGCAGAACGGAGAACAGGCCTCTTGCGTGAGTGTCCCAGGACTGAAGTCCTGGGCTGCCGGGGATAAGACTGCCCGCCGTCGCGGGCGAGGAAAAGTCGTTGCTGCTTCTGCGCCCGCGAAGGCGGG
>CAXUCQ010000369.1:0-3620 GCA_964249295.1 uncultured Armatimonadales bacterium
GCATGGGCCTGTCTGGACAGCCGTTCGTCGGGGCCGACGTCGGCGGGTTCGGCGACGACTGCACCGCCGAGCTGCTGGTGCGCTGGATGCAGTGCGGGGCCTTGACGCCGTTCTGCCGCCACCACAACATGGCCGGGTCCGTGGAGCAATACCCCTGGAGCTTCGGGCCTGAGACCGAGGAACTGTGCCGCCAGAGCCTGGCGCTGCGCTACCGTCTGATGCCGGCGCTGTACTCGCTGTTCATCGAGGCCTCCGAGACCGGCCTGCCGGTGCAGAGACCTCTGGCGCTGGAGTTCCAGTCGGACCCACAGGCGCGCGCCGCCGACGACCAGTTCCTGCTCGGCCCGCACCTGTTGGTCGCCCCGGTCTACGCGCCCGGCGTCGCGTCGCGCCCGGTCTACCTGCCGGCGGGCGCCTGGCACGACTGGTTCACCGGGGCCGTCGTGTCGGGCGGGCGGGCCGTCACCGCCGACGCCCCCCTGGACCGCATTCCGCTGTACGCGCGCGGCGGGGCCGTGGTCCCGATGTGGCCCGAAGCGCCGCCCTCGACCATGGGGTACCACCCGCGCTCGATGGAACTGCACCTTTTCCTTCCCGCTGAGGACGGGGAATGGCGCTCGCGGCTCCACGAGGACGACGGGCTGACGTTCGCCTTACGCGCGGGCGCGTTCCGCCGGACCGACTTCCGAGTCCGCCGCGCGGGGGCGGCGCTCACGCTGGAAGCGACGGCCAGCGGAGACGGCTACCCGGAATTCGCGCGGGAGGAGTTCACGCTCGTGTTCCACGGCGACTCCGTTGGCCGCGTCACGGTTGACGGGCGCGACGTGCCTGTGGAGAACGGCGCGGTGCGGCTGCCCAACTCGGGACAGTCTTTCGTCCTTTCCGCCGGTCTGAGTTAGGCCGGCATTCCGCCCCAGGCCAAGCCGTGCCGTCGCCCGGAAAGAACTGATATGTCCGCACTGGCACACCGCTTTTATACGTCCGAAGAGTACCTCGAACTGGAACGCGCCGCCCCGTACAAGAGCGAATATCATGCCGGGGAGATATTCGCCATGGCCGGGGCAAGCCCGACGCACAACATCCTGGTTGCGGGTGTCATCATGGCGGTCGGTTCCCGTCTGCGCGCGACTCCTTGTACCACCCTCGCCAGTGATATGAAGGTGGCTCCCTCACCCGCCAGCCGCTTCAGCTACCCCGATGTGACGGTGTTCTGCGGCCCGCCGCGGTTCTACGATGAGCATCAGGACGTGCTGCTCAACCCGACGCTTATTGTCGAGGTGCCGTCCCCGTCCACGGAAGGGTCTGACCGGGGGGCCAAGTTCGCGCAGTGCCGCCGCGTGGATTCGCCGCAAGACTACGTCCTTGTCTCACAGGCCGAAGCCCGCATCGAGGTCTTCACGCGCGGCGCGCAGGCGACGTGGATACTCTCCGAGGCCGTCGGCCTGGATGCCGTCTGTCCCTTGCCGTCTTTGGGCATCAGCCTGCCGCTGTTCGAGGTCTATGAGCGCGTCGAATCCGCCCCCGTCGACCCGGCGGAGGTCGCGCCGGCGCCTTGACAACCGCTCAGGGTTGGCCGTATACTACTGCAAATTATGGCTTCCACCACTTTCAAGCCGCCGCCCGCGCCCCCCTCGGCTCCGCCGCCCGGCGACGGCGACGCCCACAAGCCCTCGGGACTGGCGCGCGCCACCGGGCTGATGATGGCGACCGTGCTGCTGTCGCGCATCCTCGGCGTGCTGCGCGACGCCATCATCTCCCACTACTTCGGGCGCGGCCCGCAGACGGACGCCTACAACGCCGCGTTCACCGTCCCCGACCTGCTGTTCTATCTGCTGCAAAGCGGCGCGCTGTCTTCGACCATCGTGCCGATCATCACCGAGTACCGGCAGCAGGGCAAGGACAAGGCCGCCGATCAGACGGTCAGCATCGTCGCCAGCGTCATCTTCGTCGTCATCGGCCTGATGATCTGCCTGATGTGGATCAACGCTCGGGCGCTGACCGTCGTGCTCAACCCCGGCTTCGACGCCGCGCGCATCGCCATGGCCGTGCCGCTGACGCGCGTCCTGCTGCCCGCGCAGATCTTTTTCTTCCTGGGCGGCCTGATGATGGGCGTGCTGTACTCGCGCAAGCAGTTCCTCGTCCCGGCGCTCGGGCCGGTCATCTACAACAGCGGCATCATCTTCGGCGGCGTCGTGCTGCGCTTCTGGCTCGGCATCGAAGGCCTGGTCTGGGGCGCGATCGTCGGCGCGTTCCTGGGCAACTTCCTGCTGCCGTTCCTTTATGTGCGCCGGCTGGGCGTCCGTCTGACGCCGTCGCTGCACGTCCTGCACCCCGGCGCGCGCAAGGTCTGGCGTCTGCTGCTGCCGATGGGCCTGGGCGTCGCGCTGCCGAACATCGACCAGATGGTGAACAAACTCTTCGCGTCGTACCTGGGGCCGGGCGACACGACGGCGATCATGAACGCTTACCGTCTCATGCTGCTCCCCATCGGCGTGTTCGCGCAGGCGATGTCGCTGGCCGTGTACCCGACTCTGTCCTCGCAGGCCGCCGAGAAGGACCATAAGGCGATGCGGAAGACGATGAACCAGTCGCTGCGCAACATCCTCTTCCTGACCGTCCCGGCCTCCGCGCTGATGTTCCTGCTGGCCGCGCCCGTGATCGCCTTTCTGCTGCAGAGCGGCAGATACTCCCACGCCGACACGCTGGTCACGGCGTCGGCATTGAAGATGCTCAGCCTGGGCATCTTCGCCTGGTCCTGCCAGTCCCTGCTGACGCGCGGCTTTTACGCGCTGCAGAACTCGCGCATTCCGGTCATCTCGGGGGCGTGTGTCAGTGTCGTGTTCGTCATCATGAACTGGCTCGTCATCAACGCCAGCACGTCGGGCGTGCGCGGCCTGGGCCTGGCGACCAGCATCGCGGCGACGATCCACATGACCGCGCTGCTGATCCTGCTGCGCCACCGGCTGGGCGGCCTGCACACGGGCCGCCTGCTGGCGAGCGTCGCCAAGACCGTCCTGGCAACGATCCTGCTGTGTGGCGTGACGGGGCTGCTCCAGGCCGGTCTGGACGCCGTCCTGCCGCCGGGAATGGCCCCCAAACTGCACGCGGCCTTTGTCCTCCTCGTCGCAGGCGGCGGCGGCATCGGCGTGTTTCTGCTGACGGCGCGCGCCCTGCACATGAGTGAACTCGACTCGGCGATGGGCCTGGTCATGCGGCGGCGGAAGGGCTGAGGCCATGGACGTCTTCGAGCGTTTCAACACCAAGTTCGGCAAGTGGTACGAGGGCCTGTTCGGCGGGGACGCGGGCGAGCTGCGCCCGAAGGACGTGCTGCGCAAGATCACCGCCGCGATGGAGGACCATCGCAAGGAAGGCTTCGACAGCAAGATCTATGTCCCCAACAAGTACGTACTCGAACTCGCCGTAGACGACCCCGAGGAGCGCGACTACCTGCTGTCGTTTCTGGACGAGGAAGAACTCGTCAGCGTCCTGCAGCGCTTCATGGCGCAGAACCACTACCATGTGCGCGGCCCGCTGGATTTCACCATCGCCGAAGTGTCCGCCGCCGAGCGCGACGCCCGGCGCGAAAAGTTGCGCGTCAAGGTCCGCTTCGAGAAGGGGGA
>CAXUCQ010000370.1:0-3620 GCA_964249295.1 uncultured Armatimonadales bacterium
AGCCGCAGCGAGAACGGCATCGAGGTGATGATCTACGCGAGTCTGATCGCGGCCCTGCTTCTGATCTGGTACAAGCGCGAGACGGGCCTCGACCGGGGCTGGCGGTCGGTGAAGTTCTGGCTGGCCGAGGACGCCCGCCGGTGGACGGAGGAGGCCCTGCGGCAAGACCTGACCCCGAGCCTGCAAGAGCCGCCCCCGCCCGTCCCGCCGGACGCCACGACGACCTTGGGCTGGTTGGGGTTCGGACGCGAAGGGCGAGACGTGCTCGTTCGGGACGCCGTGTGCGCCGCCGGGTGCGGCCTTGTTTTGGCGACGCGCTTCGGCGGCTGCTTTTTCGGGGCCGGCGGCTTCTTCTCCGGCGGCAGTTTGACCAGTTGCACCTGGTCCAGATGGCGTCCGCCCACGTTCTTGAAGACGCCCATCTGCGCCAGGATCGGCAGCAGGATGGCGTTCACGAGCAGCGCGATGCCCAGCATCTTGGGCAGCAGGTTGTTCTTCTGTCGGCGGCGACGCATGGGCAGTTCCTAAGAAGCCGTCGCGATGGCGAAGCGCTCGACGCCGGCCTTGCGGGCGTTGTCCATGGCGTCGGTGACGATGCCGTGCTTGACGTTGGAGTCGGCGTTGATGATGACCAGAGTCCCCGACGAGACGCCCAGAGTTTTCAGATCGTCCGCTTCCTCCGCCAGGGTGATCGGCTTGGTGTTCAGGTGGATGTTGCCGACGGCGTCGATGGTCAGGGTGACGTTCTGCGCGGAGTGCTGCACGCCCGTGCTGGCCTTGGGCAGATCGACCGGCAGGCCGTTCTGGACCACCATGGCCAGACTGGCGACGATGAAGAACATCAGCAGGAACATCATCGTGTCGATCATCGGGATGATGATGATCTCGGCTTCTTCGGGCTGGCGCCGGGCGCGGAGTCGCATGGGCATCTCAGGCCACCCTCCCCGTCAAGAAGTTGGTCAGCTCGTTGCCGTAATATTCCATGTCTTCCACGAAGCGCTTGACCAGGTTCCCGAAGTAGTTGTAGGCGATCAGGCCGATCACGGCGATGGCGATCCCCGTCGCGGTCGAGACCAGCGCCTCGCTGACGCCGCCCATGACCGCCGTGGGCGAGGACAGGCCCGTCGCGGCGACCTGCTTGAAGCTGCGGATCATGCCCGCGATCGTCCCCCGCAGCCCGAGCAGCGGCGAGATCGAGATGATGGTCCGCAGGCCGGGCAGGTAGTTCTCCAGCGTGGGAATCTCGTTGGCGGCCTCCTGCTGCATCGCCAGCTCGATGGCCTCCGGCGAACGGCCGTAGTTCTTCAGGCCGCGCGTGAAGATGCGCGCGTAGGGCGTGTTCGCCTGCTCCATCATCCGGGTCGCGTTGGTCGTGTCGCCGGACTTGTAGGCGTTCTTGACGTCGTCGAGCAGTTCCTCGGGGTCGACGGCCGTCGCCCTGCGGAACGTGTAGGCGCGCTCCAGGATGATGCCGATCGCCACGATCGAGCAGAGGATCAGCGGGTACATCATGAACCCGCCCTGGTGGAGATAGTCTTTAAGCGCATTCATCGGTTGTTTGTCAGCCTCCTTCAAGTGCGGCCTGGTCGATCGCTCTGCTCATAGTATAGGCCGGGAACTCAGAAATTCGTCGTCCATTTCATGCCGAACGTCCGGCCCTGCGCCCATTCGGTGTCCGAAAGCGGGCTGGCTTCCTTGATGATGTAGCCGTGGTTGAGCGCGTTGCCGACGGTGAACGCGATCTGGTTGTGGCCCAAGGCGGTCCCCAGGCTCAGGTTCAAGGTCGTGTGTGCCGGGACGCGGAGGAAGTTCAACTGCGTCGGGTCGCCCTGTGCGTCGTCGACCTCGCCGTAGGGGAAGCCGGAGCCGTACTCGCCGTCGACGTTCGCGTAGGCGCCGTGGCTCTGCCAGGCCAGGCCGAAGGACGCGGTGTGGGTCTGGTCGTGGTCATCGTAGAAGTAGGAGGTCGGGGCGGCGCCGAGCAGACCGCCGACGACGGGGCCTGCGGCCTGCGCCCAGGAGCGGGCGTAGTTGGCGTAGTAGGAGATCGCCTTCGAGACCGGGCCTTCGACGGCGACTTCGAGGCCGCGCGTGTAGCCTTTGGCGAAGTTGATCGGGATGTCGATCTGCGTGTTGCCGAAGACCTGGTCGTCGACGATGTTTTTGCCGTCACGGTAGTAGCCGTCGAGCGAGACCGTCGTGCCGCCCTGCTGGTGCGTCCAGCCGGTCTCGTAGAAGCTGTCGCGCTCGGGCTGGAACGGGTCGGTCGTGCCGGTGGGGCCGATCTTGACGATGTCCTCGACGGGGATCGGCTGGAACAGGCGGTCGTAATAGGCATGGAACTTGTCGCGCGGGCCGGCGGTGTAGGTGACGTTCAGCCGGGGCGAGAGCTGGTGCGTGGTGATGTCCGCCACATGCACGTCGTAGCGCCCGCCGTAGTTGACCAGGAAGCGGCCCGGAGTCCAGTCGTCCTGCAGATACACGCTGCGGTCGCCGCCGGAGACGCGGCGGTCGTCGAGGATGTCCGGCTGGTCGGTCGTCGGGTCGGCCTGCGCCACGCCGTAGGAGTGGAAGAACTGCTTGCCCGTCACGGCGCTGATGTCCAGGCCCAGGCCGATGGTGTGGCGGCGGCCCGAGGCGAGTGTGTAGTCGGAGCGGAGGCCGACGTAGTTCGCTTTCTGGTTCTCCGCCGTCGTGGTCTGGCTGCCCGTGTCGGTCGTGCCGGGGTCCGGCAGCAGGTCGTGGGCGGGGTCGCCGTCGTAACGCAGCTGGCTGGTGTGCGAGTAGAGCGCCGTCCGCAGGGTGCCGGAGCCGGCCAGGTGGCGCCAGATCAGGTTGCCGAACGTGCCGTTCTCGACCTGGATGTCGTTCTGGCCGAGGAGCTGGCGGCTGTACTCGTTGGGGACCTGGATGGTCGCGCCCGTGGTGCCGGTGTCGAGCGTGACGCGGTCGCGGCTGCCGCTCTGGTAGTCGAACTTGCCGAAGCCGACGCTTTCCATGCCGTCGTCGTGGAGGGGCGTCTGGGTGAGCGGGCTGAGGCGGAAGTCGGTGCTGGAGCGGATGGCGCTCAGGAAGTAGGACAGGCGCTGCTCCGCCGCGCCCCACTGGGCGGTCGTCTCGTAGGTGGCGTAGCTCTGCCCGATCTGCTGGAAGAATCCGGCGGGGTGGCCCGCCTGGCCCGCCTTGGCCGTCACGTCGAAGACGGCGGCGAGCTGGCCGCCGTACTGCGACGGGAAGCCGCCCGTGTACACGCGCAGCGTCTCGATGTCTTTGGGGTTGATCAGGTCGCTGAAGGAGCCGGAGACGTTGTCGGGCAGCGGGGCGCCGTCCAGGAAATAGGAGTACTGGCCGTGCGAGCCTCGGATGTGGAGCTCGCCGCTCGGGGCCGCCGCCGCGCCGGGGACGCTGCTGGTGATGATGTTGCTCAGACTCGTGCCGTTGGCCTTGCTCTCGATGGCGGACGCCGAGAGCGTGGTGGAACTGCCCGTCGGGCGCGGCACGAGCACAAGCCGGTGGACGCCGATCCGTATCACGATGACCGGCGCGCGCAACGGGTCGAAGATCGGGCTGCCCGGCACGACCTTCGGGACGGGCGGGGGCTGCGGGGCGACATCGGCCCG
>CAXUCQ010000371.1:0-3615 GCA_964249295.1 uncultured Armatimonadales bacterium
TCCCTGGTCCCCGCCGACGAATTCACCGACACTCCCATCCCCGCCGGCAGCGTCAAGCCCGCGCGGATCGTTGCCGCCCTCCGCTACGCCGACGACGCCAGCGACACGGTCGTCGTGCTGAACCTTTCGGGCGCGCAGCTTCTCAAAGCCGTCGAGCGCGGCGTGTCGCGCGCGCCTTCCCCCTTCAACGGCTTCCTCCAAGTCTCGGGCCTGCAGGTCCGCTACGACCCGTCCGCGCCCGAGGGCAGGCGCGTCGGGCTTGTCGGCCAGGGCGGGGGTGAAATCTCGGCGTCCAAGACCTACAAAGTCGCCGTCACGCGCCCCCTCGCCGACGGCGGCCTGGGCTACTTCGAGGTCTGGGACAAGAGCGCCATCGCCGAGAACACCAGCGAGCCGCTGTCGCAGAGTCTCGCGGGCTATCTCGCGTCCCACCGCACCCTCGACGGCGTCGTCGAAGGCCGCATCACCGCCGCGCACTGACGGCGACGCGCCCGCGCCCAGGGCTGAAGCCCTGGGCTGCAAAATGCAGACTGCCCGCCTTCGCGGGCGCAGGATCAGCGACAGACTTTCCTCGCCCGCGGAGGCGGGCAGAACGCCCTTCCCAGCCCAGGGGTTTAGCCCTGGGAACTGGCTGCCATCTCACAGGAGACGCTCTTGCTCACCCCCCGCCTCGCACTCTTCGCCGCCGTTATTGGCGGCGTCCTTCTGACCGGCTGCCGCTCCCATTCGCAGGATACGGCGGCCAGTCCAGCCCCGACGCCCGCGCAAGCCGCCCCCGGCGGCACCGGCGGCCCGGCGTTCAGCGGCCCCGACGCCTTCGCCATGCTCCAGGCCCAGTGCGACTTCGGCCCGCGCAAGCCCGGCACGCCCCCACACGAGAAGTGTCTGGCCTACATCGTCAAACAACTGGCCCCGGACGCCGATAAGACCATCCAGACCCACTGGGCGTGGACGGACCCCGACCGCCGCGTCACCCTGCCGCTCACCAACATCCTCGGCGTCATCAACCCGACCGGCCGCAAGAAGATCATGTTCTTCACGCACTGGGACACGCGCCCCACCGCCGACCAGGAACTCGACCCCGCCGACAAGAAGAAGCCCATCCTTGGCGCGGACGACGCCGCGTCCGGCACGGCGGCCCTCCTCGAACTCGCCCGCGTCCTCCATCGGCAAAAGCCGGACGCCTGCATCGAACTGCTCTTCGTCGACGGCGAGGACTGGGGACCCGGCGACGACAAGATGTACCTCGGCGCGATCCATTTCGCCGAAAACCCAGGCATTTACCGCCCCGACTACGCCATTTTATTGGACATGATCGGCGCGAAAAACCTGCTCGTCTACCGCGAAGTCACGAGTCAGAACCTGCACCCCGCCCTCAACGACATGGTCTGGTCCGACGCCGCCGCCCTCGGCTACGCGCAGAACTTCCCGGACTTCACCAAGTGGACCATCACCGACGACCACGACACGTTCAACGCCCACGGCATCCCCGCCGTCGACCTCATCGACTTCGACTACGCCTTCTGGCACACCCTGGGCGACACCCCCGATAAGTGCAGCCCCGACAGCCTCAAAGCCATCGGCGATGTGTGCGAAAAGATCGCCTACGACGCCCACTGACCCAAAGGAGAACCCATCATGAACGCCCCACACCTCACGCCCCAGGAGATCGCTGCGCGCGGACAGGCCCTGTATGACACGACGATCCGCCCACAGGTCGAGACGGGCAACAAAGGCCGATTCGTCATCCTCGACATCGACAGCGGCGAGTACGAGATCGACGACGAAGACCTCTTCGCCTCGGACCGCCTGCTTGCGCGCAAACCCGACGCCATCCTCTACGGCGTCCGCGTCGGCTATGCCGCCGCGTACAGGCTCGGCGGACGGATGCGGGAGGTCACGCGCTGATGCAGGGGATTATCACCGCGAATCGGGAGGCCGTGCTTCCCCTGACGGTCACAGGCGCGAACGGCCAGGCCGTCCAACTCGACACCGTCATCGACACAGGCTACACCGGGACCCTGACACTGCCCCCCGATGTCATCGCCGCCCTCGGCCTGCCGCCGCGCGGTTCGCGCACGGTCATCCTCGGCGACGGCAGCAAGACCGAACTCGCCATCTACCGCGCCGCCGTCCTCTGGCACGGGCAGGAACGCGCCCTGCAGGTCCTCGCCGCCGACGGCGGCCCGCTCCTCGGCATGAGCCTGCTCTACGGCTCCCGCCTGACGATGGACATTCTGGACGGTGCGGCCTTCACCGTCGAACTGTTGCCCTAGCCACACGCCATGTCACTCCGTCAAACACTCCGATACTTCCGCCGCGTCTACCGGGCGTCGCACCAGCGATTGCCGCACGAGGAGGAATACGAGCGGCTGGCCGCAGACGCTCTCCAAGCCTGCTCCGAATGGTTCGGGCCGCCCGTTGATCCAAAACGGCCCGTCGGCTACGCCGTCAGCCCGGACAACATCTCGGCGTGCGGGTATTTCTTCGGTCAATACATGATCGCCCTCAATCCCAATCTGGACACGCCCGCCGAACGGTGCGAGACCATCGGCCACGAGATGTATCATCGAGTCACCATGCGGCGGCCCGGACTGCGCCGCGAGATGTGGATCGACGAGATGATGGCCTTCCTCGCCGAGCAGTGGTTCTTGACACGACACGGCTTTGGGGAGCGCGTGCGAGAGAATCGGCGCCGCTACAACAGCCGCAAGGAACCGGCGGACATCGACGCCCTCCGCCGGTTCCGCCTGCGCCGCCCACTGGTCAACACGACGGGCATGGGCGCGTGGTACCCCCCAAACTTCTACCCGGACGTGCAGCGACTCGCCACGGCCCTGAACGGGGGCGGCAAGCGCAATGATCTGGCCCGCCTGCCGTGGGCCAAATCCCGGCCCGCGGGGGTCGAGTCGCGGCCCGCCGACCGCCGCGCCAACGTCGATCGCCTTTTCGTCCCGTCCACGCCGGACCGGCCCTCGCCGGACGATCTCGAAGAGAACTTCAGGATGGGATGCGCCCTGCACGCGCTGGGGCGTTTCGACGAGGCCGTGGCCCGCTACCGCGCGGCGCGGGGCCGCGACGGCAAGAAAGGCTTCTTGTTTTTCAGCATCGCCCTGTGTTTAGAGCGCGCCGGCCACACCGACGAGGCCATCGACGCCTACCGTGAGGCGATACAGGATAACCCCGACGACGAATGGACTTTTTACAACCTGGCCTTGATTTATCGGAAGCGCAAGGACTACCCTCATGCCATCGAGTGCTTCGAAGAGGCCCTGCGGCGCAAGCCCGATTGGTCCACGGCGCTGTGCTACCTCGGGACGGCGTATGCGAAAGACGGGCAGAGGGAGAAAGCCCTCGAATGCTGGCGTCGTATCATCGAGACATGCGACCCGGAATGGCTGACGTGGGCCAAAGAGGCCATCGCGCATCACCGAGACGCCAGGGCGGAGGAGAGTCGTAACCATTTAACGGCGTGATGTTTTAGGGGAGGCGGGAGCGTATGTAGGGACTGTGGAAAGCCTCAGCAGGGGGGGAGCAAACGTCCGTAGGACGTGGGGAGGATTTTCCCGCCCGGAGGGCAGGAGCTTTACGTGCCGGGGTTTCATACCCCGGCAC
>CAXUCQ010000372.1:0-3612 GCA_964249295.1 uncultured Armatimonadales bacterium
ATCAAGAACAGTGACGTGCGCCCTGGACTGGCCCGGAAAATAATGGTATACTGTTGATGCAGTTGTCGCGGCCACGCCGGTGCGTCGCGTCCGCGCACAAAAAATGCGAAAACGAACTCCATAGCCGCGACACAAGCAACCGGGGAGGGACGCCGCGCGAGCGGACACACGAAAAATGCGAAAACGAACCCCGCCGGGTGAGACGGACGCGCAGAAATTGCAAAAACGAACCCCCGACGCCGCCCGCCGCCGCGCCAAAAGCAGCGCGCCCGTGCAGACGCCCAAAAAGCGCCACCCCCGGCGGCGCCGCGACTGGAACCCGGTCCTGCGCGGCGTCGCCGCCGTCGCGCTCGTGATCGAGCTGGCACTGATCGCCTTCGCAAACCCCTACCTGCGCGTCTCCAAGGTGCGCGTGGACGGCGCGCAGACCCTGCCGCCGGCGCAGGTCTTCGAGGAGGCGCGCGTCCCCGCCCGCACCAACATCTTCTGGATGGCCCTGCGGCAGCCGTTCGCCCAGCGGCTCCAGGCCGACCCCGTCGTGGATCACGCCGCGCGGCGCATCAAGCTCCCGGACACCCTGATCCTGCGGGTCTGGGAGCGCCAGCCCTACGCCACCCTCGCCCTCGCGGGCCGCTGCTGGCTGCTCGACGCCCACGGCGTCCCCTTCCGCGCCGTCGCCAAGCCTTACCCCGGCGTCCCGGTCATCGCCCCGCACCCCGGCGCGATCCAGGGGCGGGCGCTCGACCCCGACGCCGTGGCGCTCGGCACGCCGCTGCGCGCGGACTGGCTGCGGCACTCCTATCGGCTGATCGCCCTGCTGGGACAGGACCCCAACCCGGCCCCCACGAAAATAGAGGTTGACCAAAACGGGAATTTGTGCTTAAATAAAAGGAACGCGCCGCAGATCTTTCTGGGGCAGCCCGATGCGCTGCCCCAGAAGGTGGCTCTGGCGCAGGCGGCGGTCATGGCCGACGGCGGCGCGCTCGCCCGCCGCGCCCGCTACATCGATGTCAGTTGCCCGCAGCAGCCTGCCTTCATGCCGCGCCCCGAGGCCGAAAACAAGCCGAATCGCGCGGAGTGAGGGCGCCGGAATCCTTCCTCGCCCGCGCGCTCTTCGCCCGCGAAGGCGGGCAGTCCGTACCGCGCAGCCCAGGACTTCAGTCCTGGGCGACCGACACAAGAAGTCGTCAGCAAGAAGGTCGTTGAAGGTCGTTATGGGTCTGTTCCCCGCGTCCGTCCCACGCAGCACGGTTCCGAGCAACGTCCGCTGGTCCTGGTGGACCAGCCTGTTCGTCCTGTGCGCCATCCTGGGCGCGCTGATGGGCCTGTCGTTCAAGACGCAGAACACCATCCGGCGCTCCTCCCTGCCTTCGGGCAACTACGCCGGCCTGGCCGAGCGCTACATCATTCTCAAACAGACCGTCACGGATTGTGAGCGCACCATCGCGGCGCTCCAGAACCAAGTCCAGGCGCTGCAGCGCACCCCGTCCGACTCTGGACATGAGAAGCTGCTGGCGCAGAGTCTCAGACAGGCCGACGCCCTCGCCGGGCTGACGGCGGTGCAGGGGCCGGGGCTTGTCGTGACGCTGACCGACGGCAAGCCGCCGCCGCGCGCACCGGCGGCGGCCATCATGCCGGTCTTGAATCACGATCTCGACATCAACCAGACTGTCAACGAACTGAAAGCGGCTGGAGCGGAGGCTATCTCCATCAACGACCAACGGCTCGTCGCCACAAGCCCGGTCCGCTGCGCCGGCCCGACGGTGCTGGTCAACAACGTCCCTCAGCCGCCGCCCTACGTCATCCGCGCGATCGGCAAGCCGAACACCCTGCAGGTGGCGCTGAAACTGCCCGGCGGCATCTATGACCAGTTGCACGACATGGACCCGACGATGCTGAAGATACAGCCGTCACAGCGCCTCGTCATCCCCGCGTATTCCGGCCCGACACAGCCCAAGTACGCCCAGCCGGTCCCCGTGCCGGACGCGAAGGCCGCCGACGCGGCGAAAGGCTAAAGGGCGGGTATGGGCTGGCTGGCGCTGCTGGCGGGGGCCTTGGGCTTCTTCGCCGTGTATTTCTCCCGATGGACGATCCCCATCGGGTTCGGGCAGTACATCTCGCTGGCCGCGCTGGCCGGCATCGACTCGCTGATCGGCGGCATCCGGGCCGCGCAGGAGGGCAAGTTCAAGAGCAACGTGTTCGTGTCCGGCTTCGTGGTCAACACGCTGCTGGCCGTGTTCCTGTCCTATCTCGGAGAGCGCCTGGGGCAGAACCTCGGCCTGGCCGCCGTCGTCACGCTGGGCTACCGGATCTTCGTCAACCTGTCGATCATCCGGCGTCACCTGCTGGACAGTTGGGACGAGGCGCACGCGCCGCGCGCCGATGGCGACACCGTGGCGGGGGCCGCAAGGACCTCCCCCCTTGCTCCGCAGGGCCTCCCTTGAAGGGGAGTTTAGGACGATCAACCCGACGCCGCCGCTCCGAATCCCCCTTTTAGGGGAGACCCCAGCGAAGCGGGGAGAGAGGTCTCTGAAAGGCCTCCGCAAGAAGCGCAACACAGACACAAGGGCCGCCGCCGCAGGCGGCCTAATGGCGGGGGGACAGAGGAGGTGGCCAGGGACTGCGTCGTGGGCCTCGACATCGGGACGACCAAGGTGTGCACCGTGGTCGCTGAGATCGAGGAGCAGGGCCGGATCAACATCATCGGCGTCGGCAACAGCCTGTCGAACGGCATCCGCAAGGGCGTCGTCATCGACATCGACAGCGCCGCGCAGGCCATCGCGGACAGCGTCGAAAAGGCGCGCGCCATGTCCGGCCAGGAGATCACCCGCGTCGTGGTCGGCGTGACCGGCGAACACGTCGCCTCGCTCAACTCGCGCGGCGTGATCGCCATCACCCACGCCAACCGCGAGATCACCGAGGACGATGTCGCCCGCGTCCAGGACCAGAGCCGCGTGATCGTGCTGCCGCCCGACCGCGAGATCATCCACGCCATCCCCCGCGCCTACGCCATCGACGGCCAGGGCGGCATCCGCTTCCCGGTCGGCATGTCCGGCACCCGGCTCGAAGTCGAGACCCACATCGTCACCGGCGCCGTCACGTTCCTGCAGAACGTCGCCAAGTGCGTCCACAAGGCGGGCCTGGAGATCGAGGCCACCGTGCTCGAACCCATCGCCACCGCCGAGGCGGTGCTGCTGCCCGACGAGCGCAGCCTGGGCGTCTGCATCGCCGACATCGGCGGCGGCACGACCGACATCGCCGTCTTCGTCGACGGCGACATCTACTTCTCGTCGGCCATCCCCGTCGGCGGCAGCCACGTGACCCGCGACATCAGCGTCGGCCTGCGGACGTCGCACGACGAGTCCGAGCGCATCAAGCTGTCGGAGTCCGTCGCCAGCGTCGGCATGACCAAGCCCGACGAAGTGTTTGAGGTCCTGAGCCTGGGCAGCGACGAGCCTCGGCTGCTGCCGCGCCGCATCCTGGCCGAGATCGTCGAGCCGCGGATGCACGAATTGTTCGCGCTGGTCAAGCAGGAAATGCTGAAGGCCGGGTATTATGACCTGTTGCCGGCGGGCATCGTCCTGTCCGGCGGCGGCGCGCAGCTCGCCGGGA
>CAXUCQ010000373.1:0-2750 GCA_964249295.1 uncultured Armatimonadales bacterium
CGCCGTCCGACTGATTTTTGGACCTGGGAGGGCGACTACAACGGGTACATCATGCCACGATGTCAGTAGTTCCGCTCTGCTTGCCTCGTGTCCCATTGTGCCGATATTGGCGGTCATCCGCACTTCCGCGAAGTCGCCACGGGATTGCAACCGTTTAGCGTACTCCCAAGCATCGTCGTAGTGATTAAACTCGCCTCTGTGGTACTCTTCACCCTGGATCTGAGCGCCCACGAAGAAACTCTGAATGCGGTCGTCACTCCCAAACATCATAAGCGACACCGGCTCTTCATTGTACATAAAGTCACCGGAGTAGCCGCCTTCAAACCAGTCATAACCCGCCTGTTGCCAAACCTCCCCAGGTGCCTCGTCGTGGATTTGCCCAAACATAATATGGTTAGGAGTGACCCGCACATCAAGACCCTGTTTAGTTACGATATGGCGTGATGGTCCCTGGTATTCATTGACCATGACCTTCTCAACTACAGCGGGAGCCAGGGTTGGGCCGCCACAAGCCGCCAGGACCACGTCACCCTCTCTGATCTGCTCGACAGGGGTGTAACCCGTGGGGGTTAAGATAGGAGTTCCCTCGACGACGCACTGGTCGTCGTCGCCGACGACGCAGATGTTCTTGTGGAGGCCGGCGAACAGGGTCAGCAGTTGGTACTGGCTGTCGTTGACGTCCTGGAACTCGTCGCAGTGGACGAACTGGAAGCGGTTCTGGTAGTGGGCGCGGGCGCGCTCGGACTCGCGCAAAAGCTGGACGGTCTTCATGATGAGGTCGTCGAAGTCGAGGGCGTTGGAGACCGTGAGTTTCTCCTGGTAGGACTGGTACGCCTGGCCGACGGCGCGCTCGAACGGGGACGCCGTGGGGTCGTTCTTGATGTCGTCGGGCGTTTGCAGGGTTTCCTTGGCCTTGGAGATGAGGCTCAGGACGGCGCGGGGCGAGAATTGTTTCTCGTCCAGGTCGAGCTCCTTGCAGGTTTCTTTGATGAGCGAGAGCTGGTCGGCGGTGTCGTAGATGACGAACGATTTGTCCAGGCCGATCTGGGCGCCGCGCTCGCGCAGGACGCGGGCGCAGAGGGAGTGGAACGTGCCGGCCCACAGGTCGCGGATGACGGCCTCGCCGACCAGCCGGGTGATGCGCTCCTTCATCTCGGCGGCGGCCTTGTTGGTGAACGTCACGGCGAGGATGTTGTAGGGGCGGACGCCGCGTTCTTGGATGAGGTAGGCGATACGCTTGGTGAGGGCGTTGGTCTTGCCCGATCCGGCGCCGGCGAAGATCAGCACGGGGCCGTGTTCGTGGAGGACGGCCTGGCGCTGCGGCTCGTTGAGGCCTTGCAAGAGAGGAGATTCCATGTCGCTATTATACCTGCTGCGCGGGGGCGGGGCTTTTGGCCGCGCCGCTTGCTTTTTGGCGCGGGGTGTGCTAGAATAGCGATGCGGAGACCACCGGAACACCCCCACGCGGGGAGCGTTACTCAAGTGGCTGAAGAGGCGGGTTTGCTAAACCTGTAGGGGGGCTTCGCTCCCGCGAGAGTTCAAATCTCTCACGCTCCGTCCGCAGAACGGGCCGCCCGGATCATATCCGGGCGGCCCGTTCCTGTGTCTGTTTTCTTCGTTTGTTCCCCAGCCGCCAGGCCCTATTGCGGGGCGGACGCGCCCGCGATTGAGAGCACCATGATGGAAAGCACGATCATCAGGCCTAACATGATATAGGCGGCCAGGACACCGCCGCCATCGGACAAGTCGGACGGCGGCGGCCCAGCCTCGGCGCGCGCGGCGCGGGCCTCCGCCAGCAGTCCCTGCGCCTCCTCGACGCTGATGTCCAGGCCCTCCGCCACGTCCGCGAGGGACGCCTGCGCCGGGCCGCTCCGGCGGTCCGCCCAGCGGGCGACTACGGCGCGGACTTCCTCATCCGTCAGCCGTTCCGGCGTTTGTGTCCCGTCCAAAGGCAACTGGCGCGAATACATGGCTCCCTCCGCGGCAAAGTACCCAGAAATCCGTCACGGAAAAACGGGCAGGCTCACAGGCCGCGCGTCATCTGCAGGCCGACGGCGCGGCGGTCGGGGTTGATGAGGGGGGACAGGAGCAGGCCGCGCGGGGCGGAGACCTCCAGGCGGGCGACGCCGAAGCCGATGAGGGCGCCGGCCAGCACGTCCCGGTCGTAGTGCCGGTGCAGGCGGACGCGCGAAAAGGAGATCAGGGCCGCGCCCAGGTACCAGAGCGGGGCCTCGTGCGGGTGCAGGGCGCTTTCGGTGGTGGCGACGGCGAACGCCGCCGTGGCGTGGCCGCTGGGGAAGCTGTCGTGGGCGTCGGAGTCGGGCCGCTTCTCGCGGACCAGCGCCTTGAGGCCTTCCGTCAGAATCAGGCTCGTGCCGAGCGAGTCGGCGACGCGCAGCGCGTGGCTGCGGCCGTTGCTGCCGTCGGATAGCAGCGGCAGGCCGAGGCCGGCGGCCAGATAAAGGATGTTGCCGGTCCCCGACGCGAAGCTGGACGCCTGACGGGCGGGCGAGTCGGCGTGGGCGGCGGGGGCCAGCAGCGCGCAGGCGCACGCGGTCGTGGGAAGGAGGCGTCGTCGGCGAGTGGCGGCTTGAGTCATAGGTTTGGCACAGATGGGGAGAGGCGGTAAGATTTCCTCCCAGTGTACCTGACAACAGGAAGATTTGAGCGGCGTTTGGGGGGGGCCCCCACCCCCCCAAAAATGGGGGGGGGGCGAGACCGTGACCCGAGCGTCGCCGAAACAAAAGTTT
>CAXUCQ010000373.1:2794-3611 GCA_964249295.1 uncultured Armatimonadales bacterium
CCGGAAACACGTCCCGATTCATGGAACAATGATCGCAAGGAGTGACTATGCGAAACAAATGGGTGGGCGGCTTGGGCCTGTGCGGAGCGGCCTGGGCGCTGACGGCAGGAGCGGCGGGGTGGGCGCAGCCGCCGGCGGCCCCCACTGCGGCGGCGGACTCGGCGGCTTCCCCCGCCTCGCTGACATTGGGCGGGGATGTCATCCTGACCCTGCGGGCCGCTGCGGGGGGCCTGACGCCGCAGCAGCGCGTGGACGCCATCGACGGACGCATCTCCGATCTGCTCGGCATCCCGCACATCAAGACCCGTGATGTGGTCGTCTACACGCCGGTCGGGAAAGCGCCGGTCATCTACGCGCTGGGGCGGCGGCTGATCACCGTGGACGCGGCGACGGCCCGGTCCGAGGGCGAAAACAAGAAGCCGCTGGAGCTGGCCGAGATCTGGGCCAGGAAGCTCCAGCAGGTGCTGCCGCGCGTCAACTACCGCCCCACGAACGAGCCGGAGCCGGTCATCCCGGCCCACCCGCCGCTGCTGGTGACGCCCGACCTCGCCCGCGTCGGCGGCAACGTCGGCTATGTCAGCCTGCGGAACAAAGTGGTCTTCAAGATTGTCGGCCCGCAGGAAGGCGGCATGACCGCGCAGGAGCGCGCCGTGCTTCTGAGCCGTCGCCTCCAGGTCGCGGCGCACCGGCTGCCGTCGCCGTCGGCCTCCGACATCGCCGTCACGCCGGTCGCGGGGGGCAAAGGGGATGATGCGCCGGAACAGATCTCGGTCGGCGCGATGCCCATCATCGCGGTCGATGCGGCCCAGGCCCAGGC
>CAXUCQ010000374.1:0-3604 GCA_964249295.1 uncultured Armatimonadales bacterium
CCGGCCATCACATGCGCATCGGGCCGATGCTGCGCTTCCGCTTCACCTTCGACGGCGGCCGATACGAGGCCGTCGAGGCGCCCGGCGTGCGCGAGGACCCGCTGGGGTTCGTGGACCAGAAACCCTATCCGGACCGTCTCTCGGCCGCCCGCAAGGCGACGGGTGCGCAGGACACCGTCGCGATCGGCTTCGGCGAAATCCACCGCACCCCTGCCGTGGCCATGATCCAGGACTTCGCCTTCATGGGCGGTTCGCTGGGGATGGCGGCGGGCGAGGGGTTCATCAAGGCGGCGGAGACCGCCCTGGAACACGACGCGCCCCTGGTGGCCTTCACGGCCTCGGGTGGCGCGCGCATGCACGAGGGCATGTTTTCCCTCATGCAGATGCCGCGCACCACGGTCGCGGTGCGCCGGCTCAAAGCCGCGCGCCTGCCCTACATCGTGGTGCTCACCAACCCGACCACGGGCGGGGTCACGGCCTCCTACGCCATGCTGGGCGACGTGCACCTGGCCGAGCCCGGCGCCCTGATCGGCTTCGCTGGGCCGCGCGTGATCGAGCAGACCATCCGCGAGACCCTGCCCGAGGGTTTCCAGCGCTCCGAATACCTGATGGACCATGGCATGGTGGACCGCGTGGTCGACCGCCGGGAACTGCCGCAGACGCTGGGAACCGTGCTGTCGATCCTGATGCAGGGACGGCGGCGGAAGGCGGCATGACCCTTCGGCCGCGACGCGGGCCGTTTGCCATTCTTCGGCGATGATCAGGACGCGGTCGCCACGGGCCGCGGGTTGTTGCTGCCGGCCTGGGCCGGGGCGGCCATGCCGATGACGGCGCTCACCGCCAGCCTATGCCGCATCCGCCAGCAATTCGGCATTCCCATCGGCAAGTTCGAGGGCGTCCAGGAACGCCTCGCGCGCTGGCCGGCGACGCCTACGTGGTGGACGCGGCGCGACGGCTGACCTGCGCAAGCCTCGACGCCGGTCACCCCCCGTCGGTGATCTCCGCCCTGATGAAGGAGGCGGACCCGGACAAGCCCAACCAGATCACCGCCATTTCCCTACTGCTGCAACGGCTTGCCCTCAAGGGCGCCCCGGTCGCCATCGCCTCGGTCGGAACCCAGGCCAGTATCCGACGAGCGCACCTTGCTGCCACCTGCCGCATCGCCTTGATCGCGGCCGCAACGAGCGGGGGGCAGGACCTCGCGCGAGCGGCGCTCCTGTTTCTCTTCCGCCAAACTGGCCGCCGAGGCCTTCGCCTACGCCGCGCGCTTCCTACGTAAGCCGCCGGCAACTCGCCTGCTTCAACCTCCAATACCTCGAAATCCTCATCCGAAACTCACCCCGTTGACCTGAGCGGTTCCGCCGAAATCCCACCGCAAGAGGGTTGCACCTGATCGCCGAAGCGGATAACCCCGCACATCGCCAACAAGCCAAGCGCCCGTAGCTCAGCTGGATAGAGCATCAGACTACGAATCTGAGGGTCGGACGTTCGAATCGTTCCGGGCGCGCCAAGTTTCTCAACAAAATCAGCGCCATCAACCTGGGCCCAAGCGGCATGGCAGCCGGCTCAGGATTTTAATCCGGGTTTTTCCGGCTGGAGTCGGTCCTGCCGCTCTCAACACGTTGAGCGTAGGTCCATCGTTTTCCGGCGTGGAGGGGCGTGTTCCGGCTGGTCGCAACCGCCAAACAAAGGCGTTTGACGCGCCCATAGCGTTCGATGCGTGCCTGAGAAGAGGGAGAGGGTCGCGGCTGTCGCCGTGACGAGTTGAGGGTCGAGAGAGAGGCTCCCGGCCAGCCCGTCCGGAGACCTTCCATGCTTGCCAACCTGCCTTCCCACCGCGACGCCGCCGCCAGCTCCGCCCCGCCGGTTACCGGCGCCTACAAGGTGGAAATCAGCCGTGGGGAGCGGATCGGGCGCGTCTCCTCGGAGTGGTTCAGCCGCCCCGACGACGAGCGTTACCTTTCGCTGGCCGAGCTACACGCCGCAGTGCGCGGACGCGCCGATCGCGCCACATCCCGCGCGGTCGAGACCAAGGCGCTGCGCGTGGAGGCGAGCCGTGACGACGCTGAGCGCCTCGCGCTGGTCGTGCCCGGCAGGGACGCGTCGGTTGCCCCGACCCACTGGTCCTACGGCCAGCTCTGCAGCTTGGTCGGCGCACCCGCCAGCTACATGCGCCAGCTGCCCGCGCCGCTCGCAGGCATCAATCTCCAGCATGGCCTGCTCTCCCATCGAGCCGAGCTGGTGAAGACATTGGAGGCCGATGACGGCAGGATCGAGCTTCGCGCCGTGACTGGCCCCGACTACGGCCGCATCTGGGATCATGAGTTGGTCGAAGCCGTCAAGCGAGTCGCCGGGAACGGCACGGGCGACACGCGCTGGAAGGTGCCTGGACTGCTGGACTGGTCGAGCATGACCCACAACCCGTTCGTGGAGGTGACCAAGGACACCACCACGCTCTACGCCTCGGATCGCGACGTCTTCCTCTTCCTCGTGGATGACACGCACCCGATTGAGGCGGGGCGGCTGCCGAACGGCGATCCCGACCTCTACTTCCGCGGCTTTTACTGCTGGAACTCAGAGGTGGGCTCCAAGACGCTCGGCATCGCCAGCTTCTACCTGCGCGCCGTGTGCATGAACCGCAACATCTGGGGCGCCGAAGGCTTCGAGGAGATCTCGATCCGACACTCCAAATTCGCCGGCCACCGCTTTGCCTATCAGGCCGCGCCTGCGCTGGAGCGCTTCGCCGACTCCTCGCCCATGCCGTTCCTGGCCGGCATCCGTGCCGCACGCGAGGCGATCGTCGCCCGGAAGGACGAGGACCGGGAGACGTTTCTTCGGAAGCGCGGGTTCAGCAGGGGCGAAACCGACAAGATCATCACCACCGTGCTGGACGAGGAGGGCCACCCGCCGGCGTCGATCTACGACTTCGTCCAGGGCATCACGGCGCTCGCCCGCACCAAGCCGCACCAGGACGCCCGGCTGGAGCTGGAGGGCCGGGCCGCCAGGCTCCTGGCGGCGGCGACCTGAGGCGGCCGGCGGCAGTTCTGCGGTAATCCGTCTTGCAGGGTCTACGCCTCTCCGGGTCTGCGCTTTCCCGGCTTTACGTTTCCGCGGTCCATCTCGCCTCCTGAAGAGGCAGAGTTGGGCCGCGGTCTTCGTGGCGAGTTTGGGTCGAGAGAGAGTCTCCCGGCCGCTCGTCGCGGAGAACTGCCATGACCACTGTCCAGAAGGTCACGCTCTCATCCTCGCGTGACATCCCGTTCAACAAGCTGATCCTCTCCCAGTCGAATGTCCGGCACGTGAAGTCCGGGGTGTCAATCGAGGAGCTGGCTGAGGATATCGCCCGGCGCGGTTTGCTCCAGGGCCTGTCCGTGCGCGCCGTCGCCAACGCCGATGGCGTCGACACCGGCATGTACGAGATCCCAGCCGGCGGCCGCCGCTTTCGAGCCCTCCAGTTGCTGGTCAAGCAGAAGCGCCTCGCCAAGACGACGCCCGTCCCCTGCGTCGTGCGGGAAGCCGGCCTTGCCGAGGAGGACAGCCTGGCGGAGAACGTCCAGCGCGCGCCGCTCCACCCGCTCGACCAGTTCCGCGCCTTCCTCGCGCT
>CAXUCQ010000375.1:0-3577 GCA_964249295.1 uncultured Armatimonadales bacterium
GCTATGAAGTCAAATGCTATCCAGGCTGTCACCGCTCTGGCTGTGACGGCGTCCGTGGCCCTTTCCACTCCCGCCCCGGCACAAGCGCCGCCGCTGTTCCCGTTCGTCCTCCCCTGGGACGACGCCGCGCCCGGCACGGCCACCGACGTGTCTGCGCTGAACGCCAGGCCCGCCGGCGTCCACGGCTACGTCGTCCCGAGGGGCGGCCACTTCGTCGAGTCGAAGACCGGCGCGCGCGTCCGCTTCCTGGGCGTCAGTTTCGCGGCGAAAGCCGCCGTCCCGGACCACGCCGACGCCGCCAAGGTCGCCGCCCGCGTCGACAAGCTGGGCATCAACATCGTGCGCCTGCACCACATGGACAACCCCGGCTGGGGACCCGGCTCGAACCTGTGGGACCCGGCGTTCCAAGACCACCGGCACATCGACGCGGCGCAGTTGGACCGGCTCGACTACCTCATCAGCCAGTTCAAAAAGAACGGCGTGTACGTCAACATCAATCTGCACGTCAGCCGCACGTTCACCCCCGCCGACGGCTTCCCGGCCAGCGTCAACGACATCAAGACCTCGTTCGACAAGCGGGTGGACGAGTTCGACCGCCGCATGATCGGGCTGCAGAAGGAGTACGCCCGCGACCTGCTGACGCACGTCAACCCTTACACGCATCTTTCTTATGCCGCCGACCCGTGCGTGGCCGTGGTCGAGATCAACAACGAGAACTCGCTGGTCGGCGACCCCTGGGCGACTCTGGGAGCCGATCTGGACACGCTGCCCGCGCCGTTCCGGGGCGAACTGGTGGGTCTGTGGAACGCCTGGCTGACCCGGAAGTACGGCGCGGACGCCCGACTCCAGGCGGCCTGGCTGCAGGGCGTCACCCCGCCCGGCCCGCCGATCAATCCGCAGGCGGAATGGTCGTTGGAGCATCAAGGAACCTCTGACGCCGCTTTGTATTCCTATCAGACCGTCGTCGGCAGAGCCTTGCCGCCCACCGCGCAAATCACCATCGCCAAGACCGACGGCACGGACTGGCACGTGCAGGCGCACCAGACGGGGCTGGACTTCCGCGAGGGCGCGACTTACACCGTCTCGTTCCGCGCTAAGGCCGACGCGCCGCGCCCCATGAGCGTCAACGCCGGTCTGGACCAGGCCGACTGGCGCAACATCGGCCTCGGCGCCGACGCCGACCTGACGACCGAGTGGAAGACGTTCCGGTACACCTTCGCCGCGCACGACGTTGTTCCCGGCCACGGGCGCGTTTCCTTCGTGCTGGGCGGCCAGACGGGGGTCGTTCAGATCACCGATCTCCAGGTCAAGCCCGGCGCGGAAGGCGCGGGCCTGCAGCCGGGGCAGTCGCTGACGACCCACACCGTGGACATCCCCGTCTCGGCGACTCGCGGTCAGCACGCCGACTGGATCGCGTTCCTCGCCGACGCCGAGCGCGCCTACGCCGACGAGATGCGCGGCTACCTCCGAAACACGCTCCATGTCCATGCCAACGTCATCTGCTCACAGATTTCGTGGGGTGGCCTGACGGGGCTGCACCGAGAGGCGAACATGGACTTCGCCGACAACCACGCCTACTGGCAGCACCCCAGCTTCCCGCACACGCCGTGGGACCCGAAGGACTGGACCATCGGCAACACGCCCATGGTCGCCGACCTCGCCGGTGGGGGCGGGGGGACGCTGCGTGACCTGGCCGAATATCGCGTCGCGGGCGAGCCGTACTCCGTTTCCGAGTACAACGAACCCGCGCCCAATGACTTCCAGGCCGAGGCGGTCCCGATACTGGCGACGTTCGCGGCGTCCCAAGACTGGGACATGGTTTATCTCTTCGACTATGGCGACTACGGAGAGGGGGCCGCGAACGACAAAATCGGCGGCTACTTCGGCATCGGCTCCAACCCGGCCAAGACGGCGTTCCTGCCCGCCGCCGCCATGATCTTCCGGGCAGGCGAGTTGCCCCCGGCGGACCGAACCGCCACGCTGTCTTTGCCGAAGATCGACGTGTTGGGCGGCGGCAAGGCGGGCGACAAGTGGGGACACGCGGCGGACGGCAACGCGGTGGTGGCGCTGGGGCGACGGTGGCAGGTCCAGTATGCTCCTGCAGCTTCCTCCCTGTCGCGCGCTTCTGCTGTCAACGACGACAATCCAGGCGGGAGTCGGACTCAGATCGTCAAAACGGCGGCGGGCGGGCAGTACCTTGCCGGGTCCCGCTCGGCGCAGGCGGTCGTCGGCTTCGTCGGCGGCCAGGCCGTGAGTATTGGCCCGGCAACGCTGACGTTTCCCGCGTTCGGGAACAACTTCGCCGCTGTGACACTGACCAAGATGCCGCACGGGAGCCGTCTGCTGACGCTGGTCGGCAGGGTGGAGAATCAGGGCATGGTCTGGAACGCCGCCCATAACAGCGTCGGCGACCAGTGGGGGCATGGGCCGACGATGGCCGAAGGCATCCCCGCGACGGTAACGCTGAAAACGACTGGGACGCCGCGCGTTTACGCCCTGGACGGCACGGGCCACCGCTCGGCGCCGGTGCCGGCTGCTTATGCAAACGGCGCTTTGACGTTCACGGTTGGGCCGCAGTACAAGACGCTCTGGTACGAGATCGCGCCGTAGTGCCGGGGCAGTGAAACGCCCCGGCAAAGAAGCGTCCTGCGGACGAAGAGGAAGATTAGGCCGTCTCCGTTTCCTCGCCCGTGAGGGCGTTCCTCAGCCGGGGCATTTCACTGCCCCGGCGTTCATTGAGAAAAGCATTGCAGCGAAGTAAATCAGAAATCTCCCTGCATTTTGTATGGGCGACGTTTCACCGACTGCCACTTATCACGCCGGAAGTCGAGCCGCTGCTGTACGCATTCCTTCGCGATGAAGCGCATCGGTTAGGCTGTGAGGTTCTGGCTTTGGGTGGGATGCCGGACCATGTGCATCTCGCGCTCAAGATGCCAGCCAAACGTTCCCCGTCACAGATCATGCAGCAGATCAAAGGCGCATCGTCGGCATGGGCGCGTTCGATGCTCCGACCTCATCAGCCAGTTTCAGCGGAGCCGTTCGGCTGGCAGGACCACTACGGCGTCTTCAGCATCAGCCGTTCACATCTGAAGCCTGTGACGGCGTACATTCTCTGCCAATAAGAGCGTCATGCGTCCGATCAAACTTGGCCCCAGTGGGAAGAAACGGCAGAAGCCGATGAGCCGTTATGACCATCCTCGTCCGCAGGACGCCTCTCTGCCGGGGCTTTCCACAGCCCCGCGCCGTGCGCTATAAGAACACCCTGCCACTGTACGCAGCCGGCTGCAGCAGCAGCCACAAGCGGATCGCCGTCTTGGCCGGGATGCCCCCCCAAAACTGGGGAGGAGGCCCTCCGGCTCCTGATACTGGGGGTGCCGGAGGGGAAGCGGCGGGTCAGGCGGCGTGTCGCCTGCGGGCGCGGAGCAGGAGGGCGGCGAGGCTCAGGCCGGCGGCGGCGACCGTGCCGATGGTGGTGTTGTTGACGGTCATGGTGTGGCCTTTCGTGGGGCGCGTCCGGTGTGTTGTGGATGGTTCTTGTGGATGGTTCTGTGGGGATTGCCGGCGGGGGGGCTGGAGG
>CAXUCQ010000376.1:0-1185 GCA_964249295.1 uncultured Armatimonadales bacterium
CGCCCTGTCGTTCCCGCCATGTCCGCCCGTCGCCCGCGCCCTGATCGGGGGCTACGCCGCGCGGGGCAGTTCCCGCTGCCCGCCGGCGTCCGGGCCGGCCTCGGCGTCCGGCCCTTCGGCGGCGTCGGGCAGCGCCTCCTCGGCGTCCACGGACAGGGCGAGCGGCCCGAAGACCTCGAAGCCGGCCGCCGTCACCCGCCCCAAGACCGCCAGGAACGCCTCCACGACCGCCGGGTCGAAGTGCGACCCGGCGCAGCGCGCGATCTCCGCCACCGCCCTCTCCCGAGGCCAGGCCCCGCGGTACGCGCGCGCCGACGTCAGCGCGTCGTACACGTCCGCCACGGCCAGGATGCGCGCCGACAGCGGGATCGCCCCGCCGGCCAGCCCGTCCGGGTAGCCCGACCCGTCCCACTTCTCGTGGTGGTGCTTGACGGCGGGCAGCACGGGCCACGGGAACTCCACCGGCTCCAGAATCTTGGCCCCCATCGTCGGGTGCTGCCGGATCACGGCGAACTCCTCGTCGGTCAAGCGCCCCGGCTTGAGCAGCACCGAGTCGGGGATGCCGATCTTGCCGATGTCGTGCAGCAGCGCCCCCGTCGTCACGCCCTCCATCTGGTCCTCGTCCAGCCCCATCTGCTCGGCGATGGCGACGGCGTAGCGCTGCACGCGCACGACGTGCTGGTGGGTGTAGGGGTCCTTGGCGTCGACCGCCAGCGCCAGCGTCTTGGAGAGCGTCTTGACGGCCGACAGGTACAGGCTCGCCAGGCCCTCGGCGTGCAGGTGCTTCTCCTCGGCGCGGCTGACGTGGACCGCGAACGAGTTGTAGATCAGCACCACCAGAGGCGCGGCGAACAGCGTCAGGCTCAAGGACCGCTGCCCCACCAGGTACACCGACAGCGCCGCGATGCAGACGCCCGCGAACTGGCCGGGCGCCATCCACACGAAGTTGTTCCGCCAGACCGACAGCACCCCCTGGCCGCTCGTCACGGCCATGATGCCGGCGACCGCGCTGGTGTTGATCGCGTAGAACACGGCCCCGGCGGTCAGCACCGCCGGGAACGCCGCCAGCCCCGCCAGGTCGTCGACCGCGCCGACATCGACGCTCCCAGCCGTACCGACGACCATGAAAGGCTGGCGGCCCTCCGCACGGTCGTTTCTCTTGTCCACCACGGCGAAAAAGAGCGG
>CAXUCQ010000376.1:1195-3571 GCA_964249295.1 uncultured Armatimonadales bacterium
GACGATCCGGCCGGCGATCATCAGCGGCAGCGACGTCGCCAGCGCCGACAGCGCGACGTTGAACAGGAACTGGTACCACGGCTGGCGGCGCGGGTACAGGCAGTTCGACGCCATGCCGACCACGCTCACCACCAGGCCGCCCCCGACGCCCAGACTCAGCAGCCCGATGAACGTCAGCACGAACCCCAGCGACAGCGAGCTGGTGCGCGGCTCCCCCGGACGCCCGCCGAAGGTGATCTTCTTGCCCGACAGCAGGATGCTGAGCGCCAGGATGGCAAAAAGCTTGGCCGCCTCCCCCGGCGTCCGGGGCAGGCTCGCGGGCGCCGTCAGCGCGACCGCCGCCAGACCCGCCAGGTAGACCAGCGCCAGGATCAGCTTCGCATTTCTCGGCAGCAAGTTCATGGGGGTGCGCGGCTCAGACTCCGACCTTTCTCGCCCGTCGTCTAGGCAGGATTGTCGGCATCCGCCCCGGCTTTACACAGGGGAAGGCGCGTGCGAGGTGGGGGAAAGGCCCCCGCCCCCCTGTCGGGGGAGCAGGAGAACCGTGCCGCGGGAGCCACGGGGGGAGCGCCTCTGACCCCCCGGAATGGGGGGCCTCCTCTTCGACGCTGGGGGGGGGCCTTCCCCTCAGGCGGCCTGCGCCGCCCGCCGGTCAGGCGGCCTGCGCCGCCCGCCGGCGGCGCACAGCGATCAGCCCGCCCAGCGCCCCCGCGCCCAGCAGCAGCGAGACCACGCCGCTCGGCTCCGGGGTGACGGCGGTGATCTCGCCGTTGGGGAGCTGGCTGACACCGAACCCGTTGATGGCGATCAGGCTCAGCTCGCTCGACGTCAGGTCCGCGCTGCTGCCGATGTAGAGCGCGTCCAGGCCGCCGCTGTAGTCGATGACGTTCAGCCGGCCCGTGGAGTTCTGCAGCGACGTCACGCTGTCGGCGAAGGCGAACACGTCGCTGCCGGTCTGCCCCGCCCCGAAGTCCAGCGTGGAGGTCGTCCCGTTCCCCAGCGACAGCGTCCCCATGTGCGCCGTCACCGCCGCCGCCGTCGGGTTGCTGCTGTCGCTGATGCTGCCGTCGCTGTAGCCGTTCGCGTTCAGCCTGCCGCCGTTCAGGGCGACATTGGCCGGGGACGTGTTCCCCTGCGTGGCGGTGGCGATCTGGTTGCTGCTGCCTAGACCCACGGTCGCCCCCGTGGCGACGGCCACCGGCCCGGAGAGCGCCGCCCCGCCCGTGCGGTTGAGCGAGACCGTCCCCGAGACCACGCTGGTCTGCGCCGCCGTGTCCTGCCCCGTGTAGTTGACCGTGCCGCCCGACCCGTTGCCGGCCATCGCGTCGCCCCCGAACGACGCCGTCCCCGCGCCGCTGATGCTGTTCGTCGCCGTGGGCGTGGCCGCGCTCTGTGTCGCGCTCTGCGTATAATCGACCGTCGCGCCGCTTGCGACCGTGACCGCCCCCGTGCCGTAGCTGCCCGCGTTGCCGGTGAGGACGCCCTGATTGACCGCCGTGCCGCCGGAGTAGGTGTTGGCGGCGGCCCCGGTGAAGGCCTGCGTGCCGGTGCCGGTCTTCGCCAAGCCGCCGGTCGCCGCCGTCCCCGCATCACTGATCGTGCCTGCGTAGGCCGTGGACGTGTTGCTGCCGCCGAAGGTGATGACCGTCGGAGTAGACGCGGCCTTGTTGCCCAGGACGACGCGGGACGTCCCCGCCCCGCTGCTGGCGAGCGAGCCGACCGTCGGCGCGGCGCTGGTGAACGTGACCGTGGCCGTGCTGCCGCTGCCGGGGTTGAAAACAAGGGCGCCCGTCCCCAGCGCGGAGTTGTTCGCGGCAACAATCGTGCCTTGACCGACTGTCGTCGCGCCGGTGTAGGTGTTCGCGCCGGTGAGGTCCAGGGCGCCGGCGCCTGTTTTGGTGATGCCGTTACCGCTGCCATAAATCACCCCGGAGTCCAGCAGGTCGATCCCGCTGGCCGTCGTCCCGCTGGCGACGTTATAAACCAGGCTGCCGCCGCGGATGTCGACGCCGCCGCTGACCGTGGACGTGGCCGCGCTGGCGTTGGACGTGATGCCGGGGGCGGTGGCATCGGCGGCGTTGAACTGGTAGGAGTTGTTGGAACTGCTGGCGCCGGCGTAGGCCAGGGTGCCGCCGGTCAGATTGAAGATCGTGAAGTACACCTAGATGCCACTGACGGAGCCGGCGGTGGTGACGGTGCCGCCAATGATGTTGATTTGCGAGACCTGGCTCCCGGCGTTGAAGCCAAGGGCGTTGGTGGCGCCCAGAAGAAGGGTGCCGCCGGAGTTGACGGTGACCACGCCCCGCACGGCCCCGTTGCCGTTGCCGCCGCCGACGCCGCTGCCGTTGTTGTTACCGGGACCGTCGTTCAGCACCA
>CAXUCQ010000377.1:0-3570 GCA_964249295.1 uncultured Armatimonadales bacterium
GGAGCGGCAGATGGGCGTGGAGAGCGCCGTGCGCGGCGCCCTGGCCGCGGCCCTGCGGCCCGCAGGCGTGGGCGCCCTGCCGCTCAGCCTCCGGCGCACTCCTGATGTGGACCGCCCCGCGCTCCACGATGCCGCCGTCCGGCTCCAGCCCTGAGAGACCGTTCAGCGAGTCAAGGATGGCCCGCGGGTCAGGTTCGCTCCCGGTCATTTGTGGGAACAATAGCGCAGAAAGACGGGGACGGCGTCCCCATCCGCACAGTCCGTCGGGCGGCCCGGTCTGCCCATGAACAAAATCGGGCGACCGGCAGTCTCACACCCGTTACCACTTCTGACAAGGAGAACGATACACACCATGGACAACATTCGCAAAGCGTCCCAGTCGCCCCGAATCGCGCGACCCGCCACGCTGCTGGCCGTCGCCGGCCTCTTCGCCACGCTCGGCGCCGGCGTCGCCCAGGCCCAGTCGGGCGGCGCGCTGCTCAAGTCGCACCGCATCGCCGTCGGCACGCCCGTCAAGGTCACCGTGATCCAGGGCGTCTCGTCCCAGAGCGCCCAGGTCGGCGACCGCGTCCGCGTCCGCGTCGCCCCGGACGACACCAGCGGCCTGCCCGCCGGCACCGTGCTGATCGGGCGGGTCACCCAGGCCGTCCCGGCGGGCAACAAGCGGCCCGGCGAGCTGGCGGTCCGCTTCGCGCTCCCCGACCAGGACGAGGCGAGTCTGACGTCGGGCGACAACGCCGCCGCACAGGGATTCACGGACGTCGCGTCCGCCCGGCTGGTCGGCCAAGGGTCGTCCTCGGACAAGTCCAACGACACGAGTATCGGCGCGGCGGCCGGCGGCCTGCTCGGCCTGTCGCGCAAGCGCAAGCTGGGCGACGCCATCGAGGGCGCGATCCTGGGCGGGGCCGCCGGCTACGGCGTCAACCAGCTCCAGAAGCACCCCGGCACCGACGTCGGCATGACCAAAGGCAACGAGACCACCATCCACCTCGACACCCCGCTGACCCTCCGCACCGAGATCGTCGCGCCCTACTGACGCCGCCTCGGGGACACGCGGGCCGCCCCATCCCGACCGAACGGGGTGGGGCGGCCCGTTCTTTGTCTCATTCCTCTCCGTCTCAGACGTCGGCCCTCGCCGCCGGAAAAGGAGCATCGCCGTGACCACCCCTGGAGCCGATGAGACAGGCCGGTTCGTCCGGGTCCTGACCTACGGCAAGGACGCCGAGGCCGTCGACCGGGCCATCCTCGACGCCGTCGCGGGCGGCCACCGCGTTCTGGTCAAGGTGTCCTTCGCCGCCGAAAGCCCCGTCGCCGCCGCCATCGGCGACTCCGCCGTCGCCGACTGGGCGGAAGCCCTGTCGCGCGCGCACGGCCTCGCCTGGGAGCGCGTCGGCGGCGACGTGCTCTTTCATCGTGCCGAGGCCGGCCCGGACCTGTCTGCGGGGAACGACGGGTGAACAGCCAGCGGCACCCGGAATCGGGGGCGGCAGGGCAGGGAACCGCACCGGAGATAGGCCGTGTTACGCCCCGTGGAGGTCACACTATGGAAACACGACAGTTGGGACACGGCGGCCTGACCGTGTCCGCGCTCGGGCTGGGATGCATGGGCATGTCCGAGTTCTACAGCGGGCGCGACGACGCCGAATCGGTCGCCACCATCCACCGCGCTCTTGACCTGGGCGTGACCCTGCTCGACACCGCCGACATGTACGGCGTGGGCGAGAACGAGCGTCTGGTCGGGCGGGCGATCAAAGACCGGCGCGACGCCATCGTGCTCGCCACCAAGTTCGGCAACGTGCGCGACCCGCAGAACGCCGCCTTCCGCGGCATCAACGGCAAGCCCGAATACGTCCGACAGGCCTGCGACGCCAGCCTGCAGCGGCTGGGCGTGGACCACATCGACCTGTACTACCAGCACCGGGTGGACCCCGACACGCCCATCGAAGACACCGTCGGCGCGATGGCCGAACTGGTGCGGCAGGGCAAGGTCCGCTTCCTCGGCCTGTCCGAAGCCGGCCCGCAGACCCTGCGCCGCGCCCAGAGCGTCCACCCCATCGCCGCGCTGCAGACCGAATACTCGCTCTGGAGCCGCGACCCCGAGGACGAGATCCTGCCGACGTGCCGGGAACTGGGCATCGGCTTCGTCGCCTACAGCCCGCTCGGGCGCGGCTTCCTGACCGGGCAGATCAGGGCGTTCGACGACCTGGCCGACGACGACTACCGCCGCCACTACCCCCGCTTCCAGGGCGAGAACTTCCAGAAGAACTTGGACCTGGTCGCCCGCATCGGCGACATCGCCCGCGAGAAGGGCGTGGCGCCGTCGCAGCTCGCCCTGGCCTGGGTCTTGGCGCAGGGCGGCGACATCGTCCCCATCCCCGGCACCAAGCGCCGCGCGTATCTGGAAGAGAACCTGGGCGCTCTGGACGTGACTCTGGCGCCCGACGACCTGGCCCGGATCGCCGGGATCGCCCCGCAGGGCGTGGCCGCCGGCACGCGCTACCCCGAGGCCATGATGGCCGCGCTGAGCCGGTGAGGGCGCCCCTACGGCGCCGGGTGCGTGTGCTCGGCCCGGAGCCAAGCCGCTTCGACGGCGGCCCACTGCTCGGGGGTGAGCGGCGCCTGCGCGTCGACCTCGGCGTGGATGGCGCGCAGGCGCCCGCGCACGTCCCGGATGGTCGCCAGCCCCTTCCGGCACTGCGGGCAGCCGTCGATGTGCTTCTGCGTGTACCAGCGGGCGATGCCCCTCAGCGCCCCGTCGGCCAGCGCCGAGACCAGCAGGCGCATATGCGGACAGGGCTTGGTGTCGGTCGGGTCGTGTCTGAACATGGTGTCTGTCCTATCGCTGCTTTCCCCTGACGAGAAGCGCCAGGCCGGTCCGAGGGCGGCCGTTCAGAGGAGGCGCCGGCGCCGCCCGAAATCCCGCAGGATGTCCTGGAGCTGCATCCGGGCGCGGGCCAGGCGTGACCGGACCGTGCCGAGGGGGATGCCCAGCGCCGCCGCCGCTTCCGCGTACTCCAGGCCCTGCATGTCCACCAGCACGACGCACAGCCGCAGGCCCTCGGACAGACGCGCCAAGGCGGCTTCCAACTCTTCGTCCATCGTGCCGGCCAGCAGCGAAACGCCGGGCGTGTCGGCGGGCGCGGCGTGCGTGCTCGCCGGCCCCGCCGCGCCCCCCGACGTCAGCGTCTCCACGTCGATGCCGGCGTCCCAGCGCTTGCGGCGGTTGTGGTCGTTGATGTACAGGTTGGTCAGGATGCGCATCAGCCAGGGCCGCGCGTTCGTCCCCCCCTGGAAGCGCCCGTCGAGGTAAGCCTCGTAGGCGCGGACCAGCGTGTCCTGCACCAGATCGGCGGCCCGGTCGCCGTCGCCCCGGCACAGGCGGCGCGACGCCCGCATCAGGTCCCGCTCGTGCGTCCGCGCCAGCGCCGCGAACTCCGCGCGCCGCCGCGCCGCCGCGTCCGTGTTCGTCATCCCTCGTTTCTCATCCCTCTGCCCCCGTCCGCCTGTCGAGTCGCATGACAAACCAGGCGGCGTGGAAGTTCCCTCGGCACGGCTTTGCTGCCACGGAAC
>CAXUCQ010000378.1:0-2028 GCA_964249295.1 uncultured Armatimonadales bacterium
TCCCCCGATGGCGTCCATGCGCTGATCGAGCGCATCGAGGCGAGCGGGCGTCCGGTCGACGCGATCGCCATCAACGCGGGCGTCGGCGTCGGCGGGCCGTTCGTCGAGACGGATTACAACGAAGAGCTGAATCTCATCAACCTGAACGTCATCTCGACGGTCCACCTCGCCAAGCACGCCGTCAAGAACATGGCGGCGCGGGGCAGCGGCAGGATCCTGTTCACCTCCAGCGTCGCGGGCGTCATGCCCGCCCCTTTCGAGGCCGTCTACGGCGCGTCCAAGGCGTTCATCCTGTCGTTCTCCGAGGCGCTGTTCAACGAGCTGAAGGACACGGGCGTGACCGTGACCGCGCTGATGCCGGGGCCGAACGAGACCAACTTCTTCCACCGCGCCGACATGGACGACACCCCGGTCGGCCAGAGCAAAAAGGACGACCCCGTCGACACCGCCAAGCAGGGCTTCGAGGCGCTGATGGCGGGCAAAGACAAGATCATCGCCGGCAGCCTCAAGACCAAGATTCAGGGCCACGCCAGCGAGATTCTGCCCGACAAAGTGACCGCCGAGCAGCACCGCAAGATGTCCGAACCCATCTCGGACAGCAAGTAGCCTATCAACAAGAGGGGCGGTTCACACCGCCCCTCACGTTTTATCAAGGGGACCGACGCCGGAGCGAATTATTGGATTACACGAAACTGGGGAAAACGGGCCTGAAGGTCTCACGCATCTGCCTGGGCTGCATGAGCTACGGCGTGCCGGAGCGCGGCCCGCATTCTTGGTCGCTGGACGAAGAGCACAGCCGCCCGTTCATCCGGCGCGCGCTGGAACTGGGCATCAACTTCTTCGACACCGCCAACGTCTACTCGGACGGCACGAGCGAGGAGATCGTCGGGCGGGCGCTGCGCGACTTCGCCGGGCGCGAAGAGATCGTCCTTGCCACCAAAGTCCACGGACGGATGCGGCCCGACGCCAACGGCGCGGGCCTGTCGCGCAAGGCCGTCATGGCGGAGATCGACGCCAGTCTGCGCCGCTTAGGCACCGACTATGTCGATCTGTACCAGACGCACCGGTGGGACTACGACACGCCTATCGAGGAGACGCTGGAAGCCCTCAGCGACGTGGTGAAGGCGGGCAAGGCGCGCTACGTCGGCGCGTCGTCGATGTACGCCTGGCAGTTCGCCAAGGCCCTGTACCTGGCCGACCGGCACGGCTGGCCGCGCTTCGTCTCGATGCAGAACCACTACAACCTGCTGTACCGGGAGGAAGAGCGGGAGATGACGCCGCTCTGCGTTGAGGAGGGCATCGGCGTCATCCCGTGGAGTCCTCTCGCCCGAGGCAGACTGGCCCGCCCGTGGGAAGACGCGCCCAGCACGGCGCGCGCCGGCACGGACGAGTTCGGCAAGACGCTCTACAAGCGGACCGAAGACGCCGACAAGCGGGTGGTCGAGCGCGTCGGGACCGTCGCCGAGGCGCGCGGCGTCCCCCGCGCCCAGGTCGCCCTCGCGTGGCTGCTGCAGCAGCCCGGCGTCACCGCCCCCATCGTCGGCGCGACCAAGCCGCACCACCTGGAAGACGCCGTGGCCGCCCTGTCGCTGACGCTGTCCCCCGAGGAAGTCGCCTCTCTGGAAGAACCCTACGTGCCGCACCCTGTTCTGGGCTTCTCGTAGGGGGATGACCTCTCTTCCCCGCTTCGCTGGGGTCTCCCCTCAAGGGGAGATTAAGAAATGTAGCCCACCGTGGCCGCTCCGAATCTCTCCTTGAGGGGAGACCCCAGCGAAGCGGGGAAGAGAGGTCTCCTAACGAAGAGACGTCTTCTGAAAACGCAAGGAAAAGAGGCCTCCTATCCGTCCGCGTTGATGCGGTGGGCGTAGCAGGCCGCGCCGAAGCCGTTGTCGATGTTGACGACGGCGACGCCGCCGGCGCAGGAGTTCAGCATCGTCAGCAGCGCGGCGACGCCGCCGAAGGACGTGCCGTAGCCGACGCTGGTCGGCACGGCCACGACGGGCCGGGCAACCAGGCCCGCGACCACGC
>CAXUCQ010000378.1:2038-3568 GCA_964249295.1 uncultured Armatimonadales bacterium
CTCCATGCCCGCGCAGACGACGAGCGCATGGGCGCTCTGCACAAATTCCAGCCTTGACAGCAGGCGGTGCAGGCCCGCAACCCCCACGTCATACAGCCGCTCGGCGCGACTGCCGTGCCATTCCAGCGTCAGCGCGGCTTCCTCGCCGACGGGCGTGTCCGCCGTGCCGGCGGTCAGCACGGCGATGTAGCGTTCAGGATGGGTCGGCGCGGGCGGTTCCCCGAGTGTGATCAGGCGGGGTAGGGGATGGTACACGGCTTCGGGCATCAGGTCGCGCACGGCGGCGAACTGACCCGGCGTCGCCCGCGTCGCCAGCACCCGGTCGGCGTGCGACGCCAGCCGCTGCACGATCAGCGCGACCTGCTCCTCGGACTTGCCGGGGCAGAAGACCACTTCCGGGGCGCCCGTGCGGACGGCCCGGTGCGTGTCCAAATGCGCGAAGTCGCCGACCGTGTCGTAGGGCAGGGCGCGCAGGCCTTCGAGCGCATCGGCGACGCTGACGGTGCCTTCCTGCACGCCCGTCAGCATGGCGGCCAGGCGGTCAACGTCCATGCGCCGTCCCCACGGTCGCCGCGCCTAGACCGGCGTTCAGGCTGCCGCTCTTGTAGCCGCTCAGCTCCACGGCGACGTAGGTGTAGCCCAGCGCCTTGAGGCGGTCGCTGATTTCCCCACGCAGCGTCGGGTCGAACAAACGGTCCATCTCGGCGGCGTCCACTTCCAAACGGGCGATGGCGTCGTGGTGGCGCACGCGCACCTGGCGGAACCCGAGGTCGTGGCGCAGATAATCCTCGGCGGCGTCCAGACGCGCCAGCAGCTCCGCCGTGATGCGTGTCCCATACGGGAACCGCGACGACAGGCACGCCAGCGCGGGCTTGTCCCACGTCGCCAGGCCCAGGGACTTAGACAGGTGGCGGATCTCGGCCTTGGTCAGCCCCACTTCCAGCAGTGGGGCGCGCGCCCCGAAGTCCTGGGCGGCCCGCTGGCCCGGTCGGTAGTCGCCCAAGTCGTCGTGGTTGGCCCCATACGCGATCCAGCGGACGCCCCGCTCCCCGGCCACGCGCGACAGGTGCTTGAACAATTCGGCCTTGCAGTAGTAGCAGCGGTCCGTCGGGTTGGACGCATAGTTCTCGTCCTCCAATTCCCGCGCGTCGACGGTCAGTACGGAAACGCCGATCGCCGCCGCCAGGGCAAGCGCGTCATCCTGTTCGCGCTTCGGGTACGACTCCGACAGGGCGATCACGGCCAGCGCCTTGTCGCCCAGCACGTCATGGGCGACGCGGGCCAGCAGGGCGCTGTCCGCGCCGCCCGAGAAGCCGATCACGACGCTTCCCAGGCCGCGCAGCGTCTCGCGCAGGGCCGCATATTTCTCTTCCAGCGTCCGCTGCGGCGTCTGCGGGTCGGCGTTGACGGGTAAAAAACGGGTCAGTGTCTGCATAAATGGGAGGCCGGGGGATGGCGTCCAACTCCCACATCTTACCCCGACGCCACGCCAGGAAAACACGCGATGCGTTTCGCCCGGCACCCTTGTGG
>CAXUCQ010000379.1:0-3528 GCA_964249295.1 uncultured Armatimonadales bacterium
GCATGGTGTCCAGCATGGCATCGGCCATGTGAACCGCGCGCGTAGGCAGCTTCTGCGTCAGGAACGGATTCATGCCCCGGTCGGCCTGCCCGATCCGGTGCGGCGTCCGCGCCAGCCAGGCCGTGACGGCATACGCGGGCAGGGGCGGCAAAAAGATGACGTCCGTGTAGCGCCCGCCGCGCAGCAGCCGGAACAGCTCCAGGCACCGGGCCAGGCTGCCCCGCGCCCGGCGCGGGATGACGCCGTGGAGGTCGGGGTTGTCCCGCAGCACCTCCGCCGGCGCCCCCGCGCCGATGATGGTGTCGATGCGCGCGTCCGGGAACGTCCGCCGCAGCGCCGACAGGGCCGGCGTGGTCAGCAGCGCGTCCCCCATGTAGTTCATGTTGACGACGAGGATCTTACGGGACATCAGCGTACTTCCCCAGAGCGTGCTCCCCCAGAGCGTGCTCCTCAAGCCGGGTCTCGACGGCGGCCAGGACGTCGGCGGGCGTGACGGCGCGCATCGCCGTCTCGCCCTGTGCGTCCGTCGGGCGGTGCGAGCCGCGCGCCGACGGCGGGACGCGCTGCACGACGACATGGCGCGCGCCATACGGGCCGTGCCGGGCCGGGTTGGTCGCGCCGAACAGGGCGACCACGGGCGTGTCGACCGCGACGGCCAGGTGTACCGGCCCGCTGTCGCCGCTGACGACCAGGTCGCAGGCCGCCAGAGTCGCGGCGAGCTGCCGCAGGTCGGTCCTGCCGGACAGGTCCACGGCGGCGCGCGACTCGCCCATCCCGGCCCGGACGGCGGCGACGGCCGAAACGTCGGCGTCCCCGCCGACAAAGACGACGCCGCAGCCCCGCGCGGCCAGGGCATCGGCGAGCCGCGCCCAGTTCTCCAGGGGCCACCGCTTGTAGGCGCGGGACGCGCCGACGTTCAGCGCGACGCGCGGACGCGCCACGGGCCGGAGCCACTCTTCCGCCTGTCCCCGCCCCTCGGCTGCCAAAAACGGCTGGGGAGTGAACTCCGCCGGCACGTCGTCGATCCCGAACAATCGGGCGAACCCGTACAGGGCGGCGACCTCGTGCCGGTCGCCGCGCGCGTCACTGTCCCTGCCGGGGACGACCGGGTGCGTCAGCCACAGGGCGTTGCCCTCCCGGTTGCGGTCCCAGCCGACCCGCAGCGGCGCCCCCGATAACCGTGTCAGCAGGCCGCTCAGGAACAGCCCCTGCATATCCAGGGCGCACTCATACCGCCCGGCGTGGAGCGCGCGCCGCAACGCAGACAGGTCGCGCAGCGACGGCCTGTCCGGCACGACGTACAGGCGGTCGATCCAGGGGCAGCCGCGCAGCACCTCGGCGCAGCGCCGCCGCACCACCCAGCCGAGCGTCCGGCCCGGACGGGCCTGTTTGATCGCCTGCGCGACCGGCAGCGCGTGCGTCACGTCGCCGATGCTGCTGGTCTTGACGACCAGCACGCGCTCGATGGAGGCCAGTGAGGGCGAGTTCATGACGAGGTCCCCGTCCCGCCTGCTGAGATCCCCCTATCCGCCTTCGGCACCTTTCCCCCCGAGGACGGGGAGAAAGGCTGATAACCATCAGGTTCTGCCTCTTGACCTGAGTCATCCGTCCTGTGCGAAGCCGCTACGGCGTTTTGCCGCTGGCCTTTCTCCCCGTCCTCGGGGGGAAAGGTGCCGAAGGCGGACAGGGGGCCATCCTCCCGGTACCGCGCGGGCGGGGGGACGCGCCAGCGGTCGTGCAGCCACAGCCACTGCTCCGGGTAGCGGCGGATCACGTCTTCGATGGCGCGGTTCACGTCGGTCATGATGCGGTGGGTGTCGGCGTCGGCGTCGCCCGTCGGCGTCGTGTCGATCTCCGCGCCGAACTCGACCCGGTACGTGCCGTCCGGCTGGCGCGGGCAGAACATCGGCAGAATCGGCGCCCCCGTCTTGAGGGCCAGCACGGCGGGGCCGGCGGTCGTGCCGGCGAGCCGCCCGAAGAACGGCACGAAGATGTCCTCCGACTTCTGATCGGGCAGGATGGCGACGACGCCGTTGGCCCGCAGCTGCTTCAGCAGCGCGCGAGGGGACGTGCCGCGCGGATGCACCCGGTAGCCGCCCTCCCCGCGCAGGCCGTCCACCAACTGATTGAGCTTCTTGTCCTCGCTCTCCCGCGCGACGACCAGCAGCGAGACTTCTTTAACGATGGACCGCCGCGCCAGCAGCTCCCAGTGGCCGAAGTGCGCCGTCACGACCAGCAGGCCGCGCCCGCGCGCCAGCAGCGCCCTGGCCGGCTCCATGTCCACGTCCGACTTGACCCGCTCCCACAGCGCCGCCCGCGTCAGCGTCGGGGCCCTGAAGAACTCGGTCGTCGCCCGCCCGAAACTGCGGAACGTGCGCCGGATCAGCGTCCGCCGCTCGGCCTCGGAAAGCGCGTCGCCGAACGCGATGAGGAGATTCTTGTCGGCGATGTTCCGGTATCGGGGCGTAGCCCGCCATGCCAGATCGCCGAGGCCGTCGCCCAGCGCCTGGGTCATCCGCCAGGGCATCCAGCGGAACGTCGCCAGTAGGCCTTGGAAGACGCAGCGGACCAGGGCCAGCCACAGGCGCTTTTTCATGCGCGCCGCTTCCCGAAAAGACGCTCCCGGATGGCGTCCATCAGTTCTTGTTCGTTCTTGATGGTTATCTCGATTCGCAGGGCATAGCCAGGGGCCTGACCGTGGGCGGCGGGCCACTTGACGGCGTCTTTCTCCGTCATGACCAGCCAGTCCGCGCCGGACTCGCTGAGCGCGGCGGCGGCCCGCTCGGCATCGGCGGGCGTGTACGCCGCGTGGTCGCCGTACACGAGGCGGCGGCGCACGTCCGCGCCGGCGGCGGCCAGCAAGGCCCCGAACGATTGCGGCTGCGCGATGCCGCACAGGGACACGATGCCCTTGCCGCGCAGCCACGACAGCGGGAGCAGTGGGGCCGACAGGTCCCCCACCGGCGCCAGGCCCGTCGCCCGGTGGCGGGCGAAGAACACCGGGACGTCCGGCGCCAGCCCGGCGACCTGCGCGCGCAGGGCCGCGCGCCCGGTCTCACCCAGCGCGTCCGCGCGGGTCACGACGACGATGCCCGCCCGGCCCAGGTGCGCCTTCGGCTCGCGCAGCAGGCCGCGCGGCAGCGGGTGACCGTTGTCGAACGGGCGGCGGGCGTCCAGCAGCACGACGTCCAGGTCGCGGGCGAGCTGCCAGTATTGGAAGCCGTCATCCAGCACGAGAGCGTCGAGCGCGAACCGGCGCAGGGCTTCGCGGCCCGACCGGCGGCGGTCCTTGCCGGTGAGCAGCGGCACGCCGGGCAGCGTCCGCGCCAGCAGCACCGGCTCGTCCCCGGCCTCGGCGGCCGTGACGGATGCGTCCCAAGCCCCGTCCGAGACGACCCGGACGGCGGTCCCGGTCCCGCCGTGGCCCCGGCTGAGGACGGCGACGCGCGCCCCCTGACTTTGGAGGCGGCGGCAGAGCCACTGCGTCATCGGCGTCTTGCCCGTCCCGCCGACGCTCAGGTTGCCGAC
>CAXUCQ010000380.1:0-3516 GCA_964249295.1 uncultured Armatimonadales bacterium
TCCTGGACGCGGGCGGGGTTCCAGTGGACGAGGTCGTCCGAGGTCGCCGCGTGGACGCTGCCTTCGCCCCACAGCATCCAGTATCTGCCGCCGATCTTCGCGGCGATAAGGTGATCGCCCGTGCGCCGGGTCACGATGGCGCCGGACTTGCAGTACAGGTCGAGGAACCGTCCGCCGTCGGCCTGGGCGAACGCGGGGCCGTGCTTGTCCCAGTGGATCAGGTCGCGGCTGGCGGCGACGGCCAGCCGGGCCGTCGTCCGGTCCCACTCAGTGTAGGTCAGCACGTAGCCGCCGTCGGCGGTCTCCACGCAGCGCGGGTCCTCGCAGCCGCCCGTCCACTCGTACTGCTTCTCGGAGGCGTCGGGGAAGAGCACGGGCGCGGCCCGGCGCGTGAAGTGCAGGCCGTCGTCACTCCGGGCCAGGCCGATCCGGGACGTGTGGTGTCCGATGCCTTGCCCCGCGTCGTCCTCGGCGCGGTACAGCACACAGAGTTGGCCGTCCCGCACGACCGCCGCCGGGTTGAAGACGTTGTCGCTTTCCCAAGCGGCGGGCTTGCCGGTCATGGGGTCCTCGAACGTCGTGGCCTGCGGCGCGAGGACCGGGTCGACGGCGTCGGCTCGGACGAACGGCCCCAGGCGCCAGTCCGGGTCCGCCTGGGCCGGCCTCGGGCCGGCCCCCAGCGCGCACAGGAGCGCCCACGCCCCCAGCAGCATCCGGCATCTTGTCAGCCTTGTCATGGCTCCCATTGTACCTCTTGTGTGTTGCGTTCTGGGACGGCCCGGCGATGAAGAGCCAGGCAGCTACTATGATCGAAGCGCCGTCCACCGCCGCCGGCTGCCGGCACGGGACTTGCTTAGGGGCTTGCGGGGGCTGTGGGTCAGGCGAGGCGCTCGCGGGCGCGCAGCCGCAGTGCTCCGAGGCCCAGCAGCTCGGCGGCCTGCGACTCCGGGGCGGCGGTGATGTGGGCGGCGGTGATGTGGGCGGCGGGGGCCAGCGCGAGGAAACTGACGCCTTTCGGGTCGGTGGCGAAGGCGACGCCGCCGGGGATGAACTCCTCGCTGGTGCTGCCATGGTGTTGCTGCCGCCGGTGGAGACGGAGAGGGTCTGCCGGGCGCCGGCCGGACTGAGGAAGGCGGCGTGAAGACCCTTTATCCGGCCTCGCCCCCTAAGTACGGGCGCTCCGGAGGGTCCCCCCGCAGACGGGGAGAAAGGCCGGTGGCGCTGTCTGTTGCTGCTTCGCCCATTGCCGAAACGCAGAGCGTCGTGTTTACTCGCCTTCTTCTCATCACGCACTGGTGTCCCCGCAGGGCCGATGGGGACCTCCGGGGCGCCGGCGCTTAGGTGGCGAAGCCGGACAGGGGCTTACGACGCGATCTTCTCGCGCGCCTCCTCGCCCTTGCGGCGCGACAGGAAGCGGCGGCGCTTGGCGGGCTTGGAGCGCCAGCCCTCGCTCGTGATGAGCGTGCCGAATGCCAGGTCACCCAGGGGGAGGAAGACGTTCATGTTCCGCAGATAGTACTTGTGGTGCAATCGGTGGTGCTCTTTGAGGAAGCGGAACCAGCCGAATCGCTCGATGTAGTGGCCCTTGGGGACGTGCATGAGATAGTGGGAATACTCGTAGCCGCTGAAGTAGGCCACCAGGCCCAGCACGCCGCCCCAGAACGTGTGCAGGTGTGTCAGCCACTGGAACAGCCCCAGGATAGGCAGGTGCAGGCCCAGCATCACGGGGAAGGCGTACCAGCGCAGCGCGACGTGGGGCGGCCTGCCCGGCCCCGTGGCCTCGAACTTGCCGTTCCAGTGGTACAACTGGTGGTGGACCAGCGTGTGTCCCTTGAACGCCTCCTGGAACGGGAACGGGCGCTTGACGTGCATCAGGTGGCGGTGGACGAACCACTCGAAATAGCTGGCGTAGGTGAACCAGAAGACAAAGGCCAAAAGCTCGGTTAACAGCGTCACGCGGGGTGTCCTTCCTAAAAAGCGCGGGGCGGGCGTATGACGGGCCGCCCTATTGTACCGCAGGTTGGGCGGGCTGTCAACAAACGTTCCTAGCGCGGCTTCGCCGGGGCTGCCTTTGTGGCTTGTGCTTGCAGCACAGCGATCTCCGGGTGCAGCCGTGGCCGGCCCGTGATCTGCGGGTCGCGGCCCAGCGCCTGGGTGATCTGCTCCATCGTGCGGCTCATCCGGGCGCGTGCCTGGAGCAAGGCCTGAGGGTCGGGGTTGTACTGGTCGAACGACGTCAGCACGTCCGGGTCGATGGCGAGCAGGGCCTGCGCCTGCGCGGCCAGGGCGGGGGCCTTGTGCGCGGCCCGCAGGGCGCGCGCCCCGGCTTCCAGCAGGCAGAAGACTTCGTAGTCCTGCAAGCCGTCGCGGACGGCTTCCAGGCGGATGGAGTCGATGGGCCTGCCGTCGGGGCCGGGGTAGAGCAGTTCGCCGTCGCCGTTGGCCGGGCCGCTGCCGCCGTTGAACGCCGAGGCCCGGCCGAGCGGGTCGGGGGCGCCCTGCCAGTCGCACACGTCCCAATAGACCATGCCGTCGAGCTGGTGCTTCCAGGACATCCAGGCCCAGACGCGATCATCGAGGGCCGGGTAGTCCGTCCACAGGTTGATGCGCGGGTGCGTCGTGGAATACGCCGGATACCACCAACTGGCCTGCCCGCGCGCCTGCACCCTCTGGGACTGCACTGGGTCGAAGAAGCGCATCTCGGGCGCCCACACGTCCACGGCGGTCAGGCCCTCGGGGTAGCCGCGCGTCGTGACCATCTGGTGCAGGCCGGGCGCGGCGGCGTGGACAGCCCCCAGGTCGGCGTTGATCTGCGGGTACTGCGGCGGGTACGGCTCGTCGTAGAGATACGTGTAGGCCAGCGACAGCCACCCCTTGGTCTGCAAATGGGACTGGTACGCCTCCGCCCAGAGCGGCTTCGGGTCGGGGAACCACAGGTAGAAGCCGGTCATGCCCTGCGCCAGACGGTGCGAGACGCGCCCGTCAAAAGCCGTCCAGTCCAGTTGCGGCGGTCGTCCCCCGGCGGGCGGCGCGACGACGACGGGCCTGCCGACGCAGTTGGAGGGCGAGATACGGTGCGCCAGCAGGTCGTCGCTGATCGCCCCGTCGTCGTGTGGGACGCCGCCCTGCATCTGGACGCCGAACGACGTGACGATGTGGTTCTGCGCGGGCAGGGTGAAGCCCCAGACGTGCAGCGCCAGCGGCACGCGCAGGGGGAGCCTGCCGTCCGGCGACGTCAGGCTGACCGTCCCCCGGTAGTCGCCGGGCCGCGCAGTCGGGGGGATGCGCAGGTCGACCCAGACGACCGCGCGGCCCTGCGCGGCCACGTCGAACGGCGCGGCGGGCAGCAGCGGGTCCGGCCATTCCCCGACGTAGCGCGTCTGATAATACGGCGGCGTCGTCTGCACCGACCCGACGCGCCGCCAGCGCAGCAGCGTGCGGGGCAGGACGGCCTTGCGCGGCCCGCGCAGGTCCGAGAACACGACCTGGACGCCCGCCCACGGCTGCGGCCCCGCC
>CAXUCQ010000381.1:0-3509 GCA_964249295.1 uncultured Armatimonadales bacterium
CCCATGCCGGTCTGCTATAATACCCCCAGCGTCTCTCACGCAGTCCCCGAGGAGCCGCCCGTCGTCCCTGCCGCACCGGCCACCCAAGAGAGGAACGCCCCGCCACGCGCCGCCTGTCCCTGCTGCCGCTCGCCACGTTCGCCGTCCTCGCTCTGGCTGCACCCGCCGCCTGCGCCCAGGGCTACACCTTCACCAACTTCGACGACCCCGCCGCCACACAAGGCACCCTCGCCTACGGCATCAACGCCACCGGCCAGGTCGTCGGTTACTTCAGCGACGGCAACGGCACCCACGGCTTCATCGCCACACCCAACGCCGCCCCCGAGCCGTCGCAGACCGCTGTGCTCGCCCTCAGCACTCTGGGCTTGTCCGGTCTCATCCTCCGCGCCCGCAGACGCACCGCCGCCTGACGCCACACCCCCATCGCCACCTGAGACGCTGGCCCCCCCGTTTTGTGCTATACTACTCGCATCACGCACGCACGAGGGGAACGGGTCCATGTCACAGGCGCAATACGTATCGATGAACGGCACGCTGGTCGCAAAGGAAGAAGCCCGCGTTCCCCTCTACGACCACGGCCTGCTCTACGGCGACGGGCTGTTCGAGGGCATCCGCGTCTACAACGGGCGCGTCTTCAAGCTCGACGAACACGTCGCCCGCCTGTTCTTCAGCAGCCGGGCGCTCAACATCGACCTGCCCACGCCCCCTGACGCCATGCGCCAAGACATACTCGACTGCGCCCGCGCCAACGGCCACGCCCAGGGCTACATCCGCGTCACCGTCACCCGCGGCACGGGCCTGGGCCTGGACCCCCGCGCCGTCAAGACCGGCCCCAACGTCTACATCTCCTGCGAGCAGCTCGCCCTGTACCCCGCCGAACTCTACGAGCAGGGCCTGGTCGTCGCCACGGTCTCCACCCGCCTGCCGTCCCCCGACGTCATCGACCCCCGCGTCAAGTGTACGGGCAAATACATCAACAACATCATGGCCAAGGCCGAGGCCAACCGCCAGGGCGCCGGCGAAGGGCTGATGCTCACCCGTGAGGGCTACGTCGGCGAAGCCACCGGCGACAACCTGTTCCTGGTCAAGAACGGCGCCCTTGCCACCCCGCCCGCCTACATCGGCATCCTGCAAGGCATCACCCGCAACACCGTGATCGCGCTGGCCCGCGACATGGGGCTGGCCGTGACCGAGCCGCTGATGACACTGTACGACGTGTACAACGCCGACGAAGCCTTCCTCACCGGCACCGCCGCCGAAGTCATCCCCGCCATCGAGTTCGATGGCCGCCGCATCGGCAACGGCACGCCCGGCCCCATCACGCGCCGCCTCGTGTCCGCCTTCCAGGACTACGCCCGCTCCACAGGCACGCCGGTGGGGTAGGGCAGGAGGACCTCTCCCCTTGCTTCACCCTGCCTCCCCTCAAGGGGGGGTTAAGAAGTGTGGCCCACCGTGACTACTCCGAATCTCCCCTTGAGGGGAGACCCCAGCGAAGCGGGGAAGAGAGGTCTCCGAAGCGGGGAAGAGAGGTCTCCTAACTTCCCCTCCCCAAACAATCATTGGCCGCACGGTCCCTTTTCGGGTACAATGGTGTCGAAACAAGCAGCATCACAGAGCGCCCCCACCGATCAGGAAGAGTTCTGCCCCTGGTGCGGCCTGACCCGCCGCGAACTCTACGCCCACGGCCGCATGGGCTGCGCCCGCTGCTATGAGACGTTCGCCGCCGAGGTCACGCAGGCCCTGAAGCAGATACACGGGGAGGACGAACACGTTGGGAAGACCTAACCCGTCCCTGGAGACCGGCGCCCTCCCCGCCTGGGTCGGCGAGACCGGCTGGGACGCCGACGTGGTGCTCTCGACACGCGCCCGGCTGGCCCGCAACCTGGCCGCGCTGCCGTTCCCCGGCCATGCGTCCGACGACGAGCTGCGCGCCGTCGCCCGTCAGGTCCTGCCCGTCGCCCGGCACCGTGAAAAGGGCCAGCCGTCCCTGCGCGCCGTGGAAGTGGGGAAGCTGGCCGAGACCGAAAGGGCGGCCCTGGTCGACTCGCACCTGATCAGCCCGCAGCACGCCGCCGCCGGGCCGCACCGCTGGGCCTTGGTCGACGACCGCCACACCATCAGCGTCATGGTCAACGAGGAAGACCACCTGCGCCTGCAGGCCATTCTGCCCGGCCTGCAGCTCGAGTCCGCGTGGCGCGTCGCGGACAAGCTCGATGACCAGTTCGGCGGCCAGCTCGGGTACGCCAGGCACCCGCGCTACGGCTACCTGACCGCGTCCCTGGGCAACTGCGGCACGGGGCTTCGCCTGAGCGTGATGGTCCACCTGCCCGGCCTGGCAATGGCCGGCAAATTGGAAGAAAAGCTGGTCGCCGCCCGCACGCTCGGCGCGTCGGTGCGCGGGCTGTACGGCGAGGCGTCCGGCGCGGTCGGCGACGTCTACCAGATCTCCAACGCGGTCAGCATCGGCCTCTCGGAGCGCCAGATCAGCGCCCGGCTGGCCGCCGTGACCACCTTCCTGTCCACGGACGAACAGGCCACGCGGGAACTGCTCTGGAGGCGTGAGCGTTCTCAGATAGAGGCCCAGGTCACGGACGCCCACGCCCGGCTCAAGGCCGCCGAGCGCCTGTCCGCCCCCGAGGCCATGGCGATCCTTTCCGTCCTCCGCATGGGCGGCCTGATGGGGACATCGACGGGCGTGACCACGCAGGTCTTCAACGAGCTTCTGGCCGGCATGCGGATCGGGGCGCAGTACGTCGCGGGCGAAAAGGGCCAGTACACGTTCTACGAGGAGACGCGCCGCCCGGCGCTGATCCGCAACAAGATTCGACAGCGACAGGAAAACAGATCACCGCAAGCATAGGGAAACCGATAGGGGAGAAGAAACACGATGTGGCAACGATTCACCGAAAGGGCGCGCAAGGTCGTTTTCTACGCGCAGGAAGAGGCCGGGCGGCTGGGCGAGAACTATGTCTCGACCGAACACCTGCTGCTGGGCCTCGTGCGTGAGAACGACAGCGTTGCCGCCCGCATCCTGGACCGCATCGGCGTGTCCCTGGGCCGCATCCGCTCGGAGATCGAGCGGCAGGTGGCGCGGGGCGATGGCCGGCTTGGTCAGGACATGCAGCTGACCCCGCGCGCCAAGCGGGTTATCGACCTCGCCTATGACGAGGCGCGTCAGCTCAACAACAACTACATCGGCACGGAGCACCTGCTGCTCGGCCTGATCCGCGAGGGCGAAGGCCTGGCGGGCCGCGTCCTGTCCAAGCTGGGCGTCGATCTGGACCGCACCCGCCGCGAGGTCATGCACCTCCAGGAAGGCGGCGAGACCGGCAGCGCGGGCGGCGGCGGCAAGAACCAGGCCGCCAAGACCCGCACCCCGACCCTGGATGAGTTCGGGCGTGACCTGACCGAACTCGCCCGCAACGAAAAGCTCGACCCCGTCATCGGGCGCGCGAACGAGATCGAGCGCTGCATCCAGATCATCTCGCGCCGCGTCAAGAACAACCCGT
>CAXUCQ010000382.1:0-3505 GCA_964249295.1 uncultured Armatimonadales bacterium
GGACACGACACAGGAGACACACATGGCGACACTGGAGGCCTCCGCCCCCACCACCCAAGACGCGCCCGACGACGCGCTCATCCGACTGATGGCCGATTTCGACCCCCAGGGCGGCTTCGGCCGGCGCGAGATGGTCGTCACCCGCGCCCACGTCCAGGTGCGCGAGGCGAACGGCGCGCTCTCCTTCCAGATGCCCCTGGCCGAGATCGCGACGGCCCGCAGCGAGCCGCTGGTCGGCGGCGGGCGGCTCGAGATCACCGCCAAAAGCGGCGACGTCCTGCCCATCCTCACCTACTCCCAATCCGTCGCCGCCCGGTTCAGCGAGGCCGCGCGAGGCATCGAGCAGCTCGCCAAGGGCGAGCCGTTCTCGATCAACCTCAAGCCCGAGCGGACCCACTGCCCCCGCTGCCGCCGCCTGCTGCCCGAAAAGGACGGCATCTGCCCCGCCTGCGTCAACCGCAGCCGGACCCTGCTGCGGATCGCCCGCTACCTGGCGCCCTACAAGCTCCAAGCGGCGCTGCTGGCCGCGACGGCCGTCCTCACCACGGCCCTCAACCTCGCGCCGGGCTTGATTCAGGCCAACCTGATCGACGGCGTGCTCAACACGCACCGGCACCTGGGCCACCTGTACGCGCTGATGGGCGTCTGGCTCGGCGTCGTTGTCGCCAGCGTCGGCGCGCAGATCGTCACGGGCCGCCTGACCGCCTTCCTCTCGGGCCACGTCGCCGCCGACCTGCGGGCCGGATTGTACCGCGCCATCGAGTTTTTGCAGCTCGGCTACTTCGACAAGAAGCAGGTCGGGGCCATCACCAGCCGCGTCACCCAGGACACCGACCGCGTCTGGGGCTTCCTGGTCGACGGCGCCCCGTTCATCATCACCAACGGCCTGCTCATCGTCGGCGTCGCGGCCTACCTGCTCCACGTCAACTGGCGCCTGACCCTGTTCATCCTGGCCCCCGTGCCGGTCGTCCTGCTCATCGCCGCCGCGTTCTGGAAGCCCATGTCCAGCATGTTCCACAAGGTCGGCCAGAAGTGGGCGCGCTTCCACACCCACCTCAACGAGTCGCTGACCGGCATCCGCGTCGTCAAGGCGTTCGCCCAGGAGGACGTCGAAAACGACAAGTTCCGCAGTCGCAACCACGAACTGCGCAACGCCGGCATCGCCGCCGATTCGCGCTGGTTCACCATCTTCGGCGCGATGACCCTGTTCACCAGCCTGGGCGCATTGATAAATTGGACCGTCGGCGGCGCGATGGTCTTCCACCATGAACTGTCGCTGGGCCGCTTCTGGCTGTTCAACACGTTCCTGGCCCTGATCTACATGCCCCTGCAATGGTTCGGCCAGCTCAACAACTGGTTCAGCCGCGCCATGGCCGGCGCCGAGCGCATCTTCGAGGTCATGGACACCGCCCCCGAACCCTACGCCGATACGGCCATCCCCCACCACGCCATCGCCGGCACGGTCGCCTTCGACGGCGTCCGCTTCGGCTACGACAAGAGCAACCCCGTGCTCAAGGGCCTCACGTTCACGGCCCAGCCCGGCGAGATGATCGGCCTGGTCGGCAAAAGCGGCGCGGGCAAGTCCACCACCATCAACCTGATCTGCCGCTTCTACGAACCCGACGCCGGCACGCTCACCATCGACGGCATCGACTACCGCCAACTGAGCCTCCAGGACCTGCGCCGCCAGATCGGCATCGTGCTCCAGGAGCCGTTCCTGTTCAACGGCTCCATCGCCGAGAACATCGCCTACGGCAAGCCCGGCGCCTCCCTCGACGAGATCATCGCCGCCGCCCGCGCCGCCAACGCCCACTCGTTCATCGTGGGCAAGCCCGACGGCTACGACACCCCCGTCGGCGAGCGCGGCGCGAAACTCTCCGGCGGCGAGCGCCAGCGCGTTTCGATCGCCCGCGCCATTCTGCACGACCCGCGCATCCTCATCCTCGACGAAGCCACATCGTCCGTCGATGTCGAGACCGAGAAGCAGATCCAAGAAGCCATCGGGCGATTGATCAAAGGCCGCACGACGTTCGCCATCGCCCACCGCCTGTCCACCCTGCGCAACGCCGACCGCCTCATCGTCCTCGACGAAGGCAAGATCGCCGAGATCGGCACCCACGCCGAACTGATGGCAAAACGCGGCGAGTTCTTCAAACTCGTCGAGACCCAGAGCCAGGTCACGCAGATCATGGAGATAGGCACGGAATGACCCAGACAAATCCTTGGATACCTCCTACAGATAGGTTGTGCATCATAGGCGGTCATTTTTCGGACGTGAGTGGTTTTGCATGATATAATACAGTGCTTAAGCGGCAAGAAAATCCTTCCGTTTAAGGCAGCTTCACAGCCAGCAAGCAAGGAAACTTAATATGCTTATCTATGCAAACTCACTTTTGTTCCAGGGCCAGTCCGATGTTGATTGTCTTTTTCAAGCCGTTGCAGAATGGTTGCGATTTAAAACGAAACGTTACTTTTCGGCTTCCTCTTTGATGCTAGACAACGATTGGATTTTGCCAGGCGGTCATCATGTGCAGGTATGGTCCGCAGCAACAGAATATCCGATGCTTTATTCTGTTCGTTACGACGACCCTGCTGATAATGCTTCAAGCCGGTTATGGAGAACAGAGATTGGATTTCGACGCGAAAGCGAGATGAGTGAAATTCAATCCACTGTTCTGTTGGAAACGATTGAAACAAGCATCCTCTCTGGATCGCCAACGCGCGTATCGCGTCCAGGAGTTGTAACAAACTTGGTGCGCTGTCCTAATCTCTCGGAGCACATTTATGGTTTATCGCCTGTAATGTTGGACGATGCTACGGCAGAAGTCTTGCGAACGCAAATCAATAATCTTGACCGCCAATACACTTGGATTTTGGTCAGCCCCACTGCTGATGGCAGTTATTTAGTTGACAGCGATGCCCTGTGCAAGATGGCGGTTGGTTTAGCTCGCGTCGTCAAAATACCTGTGGGCTTCAACACATACTGGCTCGGTCAAGATGTTGGCAAGGAGCACATACCCTGGGACGGCGCGGTTAGTCTGAGTTTTCGTCCACGCTATATCGAAGGTCGTTCACGAACCTACACCAAAAAATTGTTCCCTGACGACCTATTAACAGAAAAAGAAGAGGGGCGTAATTTAGAGGAAACAATATTGGCTCTGTTGACGCAACGTAGCAATCTGCCTATGTTCCGTCAACATATATCGCCAGACAAAGTAAAAGAAGCCACACTCCGGCGTGAGATTGTGAGGCGACGACGAGAAGCAGCCGTAGGCGGTGATCAACAAGAATACATAAACCTCTTGGAAGAGGACAATACAGATAAAGATAAGCAAATCAGCGAACTCAATTCATTGCTGAGACAGGCTGAGTTGGAAGCAGAGACGGCTCAACAGCGGCTTGACGATGTTAATGATCAAAAACGTCAACAGCAGTATGACATTGACGGCCTTAAAGCTGCCCTAGACGCTGCGAATGCGCAAAAGGTATCCGCTGACGCTTTATC
>CAXUCQ010000383.1:0-3503 GCA_964249295.1 uncultured Armatimonadales bacterium
TCGCGCAGGCGGCGGCAGCGGGTGGGGTGGCGGAGTTTTTTGAGTGCCTTGGCCTCGATCTGCCGGATGCGCTCGCGCGTCACCTCGAAGTGCTTGCCGACCTCTTCCAACGTGTGCGGGTAGCCGTCGTCCAGCCCGAAGCGCATCTTCAGAACGTCGCGCTCGCGGGGGGTGAGCTGGTCCAGCGCTTCCTCGATCTTCTCGCGCAGCATCAGAAACGTCGCCGAGTCGGTCGGCGAGACCGAGTCGTCGTCGCGCAGGAAGTCGGCCAGGTGGCTGTCTTCTTCTTCGCCGATGGGCGTTTCGAGCGACAGCGGCTCGGGGGCGATGCGGATGATCTCCGAGACGCGCTCGACCGGCAGGTCCATCTCCCCCGCGATCTCGTCCAGCGTCGCCTCGCGGCCCAGGTCCTGCAGCAGTTGGCCGCTCGTCTTGATCAGGCGGTTGATCGTCTCGACCATGTGGACGGGGATGCGGATCGTGCGGCCCTGGTCGGCGATGGCGCGGGTGATGGCCTGGCGGATCCACCAGGTCGCGTAGGTGCTGAACTTGTAGCCCTTGCGGTAGTCGAACTTCTCGACGGCGCGGATCAGGCCGATGTTGCCCTCTTGGATGAGATCGGGGAATGACATGCCGCGCAGCGTGTAGCGCTTGGCGATGGAGACGACCAGGCGCAGGTTCGCCTGCGTCAGAATGGCCTTGGCTTCCTCGTCGCCGCGCTCGATGCGCTTCGCCAGGCGAATCTCGGCGTCCAGCGAGAGCAGATGCGTGCGACCGATCTCGCGCAGCCACATCCGCACCGAGTCGTCCAGCGGCATCCCCTCCATGGCCGCCAGCTCTTCCTCGGACATCGCGGCGTCACCGCGCGCGTCGTCGGCGTGCGCCCGCCCCCCGCCCTCGTCGCCGATGCCGCCCGCGATTTTCTGCGCCTGGGCGACCGCCGGCGACTCGTCGGCGGAGAGAAACGGCAGGTCATCAAGGCCGTCGGAGACCACGTCCGACGGGCGGGACAGCGGCTCGCCGAGATCGATCTGTGACAGGCCCTTGTCGGGCCGGGCCGGAGCGGACTGGCCTCCGTCGCGCATCCGCCCGTAGGGTTCGACGCCCGCGCGGACGCCCTCGCTGTTTGAAACCGGTGGTGTAGCCACGTTGCTCACTTCCTTGGTCGGCACGTTCCCGTTCTCCCTGGGCCGCTATCGCCCCGCGACGCTCTGGGGCGCCCTCGTCCCCTTAAGCTCCATCGACAAGCGTGAAAACTGCTGGTGATCCGTCAGACTGGCCTGCCCGCTGTCGATGCGCGCCTTCAGCTCCGCCTTGAGGCCTTCCAGCGCGCGGCGCTTCAGGTGCGCGATCTCGCCGTCGAGCAGCGCCGCCGTCAGCGGCTCGGCGGCTTCTTCCATCAGCAGCGCCGACAGGGCGTTCTGCTGCGCGTCCTCGGTCAGCAGGGCCAGCAGGTGACTCGCGCTGAGGTCGGGCGCCACGGCGTACTGGACATAGACCGCGCGGGCCAGCGCCCGGCCCGAGGCGGAGTGGAACTCGTCCGGCGTGATTCCGGCCAGGACCTGCGCTCTCAAGCCCGCGTCTTCGCCGACCAGCGCGCGGAGGAGGTGGCGCTCCGCCTGCTCCGAGGCGTTGTGGGACGGCGGCGCGGAGAACTGCGGGCGCGGCGGCGCCGGGGCCTCCGCTGTGCCGTCCCCCGCCCAGGCGCGACTCCCCTGCCCGTAGCCGGCCACGTCCTGTCGGATGTGGTCTTCTGCATACACCGTACCAGCCCGGTAGTGCGGGTGGTACGGCGCGAGCATCTTGATGTACTGCTCCCGCTCGATCGTGCTGGGTACGGAGGCGAGTACCGGCAGGGCCTTGCGGAACAGGGCCACCCGGTCGCGCTCCGACTCCAGCGGGCTGCGGCGCACCAGGCGCTGGAGGCGGTACTCGACCAGAGGCAGAGGGTTGTCCATCGCCTGCTCGAAGACCGCCCGCCGCCCGCTCCGCAGCAGGCTGTCCGGGTCGTCACCTTCCGGCAGATCCAGGACCCGCACCTCGACGTCCTGCGACTCGAAAAGTTCGGCGGCCCGGAAGGCGGCTTTCAGCCCGGCGGAGTCGGCGTCGAAGGCCAGCAGGACCGTCTGCGCCAGCCGGCCCAGGATGCGGACGTGTTCCTCGGTCAGCGAGGTGCCGAGGGTGGCGACGACGTTTTCAAAACCGGCCTGGTGCGCGGCGACCACGTCCGTGTAGCCTTCCACGACGACCGACTGCCCGCGCGCCGAGATCGCCTTGCGCGCGCGCCAAAGGCCGTACAGCGTTTTGCTCTTGGAGAAGATCGGCGTTTCCGGCGAGTTCCAGTATTTCGGCTGGCCCGGCTTCGCCTCGCCGATCAATCGCCCGCCGAACGCGACGGGCCGCTCCTGGACATCGAAGATCGGGAAGATCAGCCGGCCCCGGAGTTTGTCGAAGTAGCCGCCGCGCTCGTTCTTCGAGACCAGGCCCGCCCGTTCGGCGTCGGCCAGCGACGCGCCCCGGCGGCTCAGCCACGCCGTCAGCCCTTCCCAGTCGTCGGCGGCGAAGCCGATCTGGAACGCCTCCTGCATGGCGTGAGACAGGTCCCGCCCCTGCAGGTAGGCGCGCGCCTCGGCGGCCCGGCCCAGCGTTTCCCGGTAGTAGGTGAGCGCCAGGGCGTTGACGCGGTACAATCGGTCCCGCTCACCCGCCTCGCTCGCCGCCTGACTCGCCTCCGAGGCCGTCCCGCCGCGCGGCTGGAATTTCGTCAGGGGGACGCCCGCCCGCAGCGCCAGCCGCTCCAGCGCCTCCGGGAAGGTCAGGGTCTCGATCTTTTGGAGGAATTTGATCGCGTCGCCGCCCTCGCTGCACTGCCCGAAGCAGCGCCACAGGCCGAGGTCGGGGCGGACGTTGAAGGAAGGCGTCTTTTCCTGGTGGAACGGGCAGAGGCCTTTGAAGGCGCTGCCCGCCCGCTTGAGCGTCGTGTACTGCTCGATCAGCGAGACAAGGTCGACACGGGCGAGGACGGCATCGATGTCACTCCGGTCGGACATGGAGGGGTGTCTTTCCCGGCCCTACTCGACGGCGGCGACGATGATCGCGACCAGCCGCTGGTTGTAGAACTGGAAGGCGACGTGCTGGCTGTCGGTGTAGCGGGCCGTCAGGACGGTCCCCATCTGCTCCTGGCTCTCCGGGTAGCCATACTTGGAGATCACCTGGGCGTAGGTCTGGCCGAGCGTGACGCCCTTCGAGGTGCGGATCGCGGCGTCTTTGTAGCCCGTGGCCCGGACCTGAATCACCCGCCCATCGCTCGACATGGTGAACTCGATGTCGTTGCCGTTGGCCCGGTCATAGATCCAGGTCACCTCGCCGGGGTTCGACCCGTTGGGATCGGCGGCAGCGCCGGCCCCGCCCTCGTTTGGAGCGCCGAAGCCGCCGGGTGCGCCGAAGCCGCCGGGTGCGCCGAAGCCGCCCGGACCGCCGGGGGACCCGCCGCCGAAGGCAGG
>CAXUCQ010000384.1:0-3497 GCA_964249295.1 uncultured Armatimonadales bacterium
GCGCCGCCGCAAGCCAAGCGCGCCTCCCGCCGAGGCCGCCACGCCCCCGGCGGGCGCCGAGACGTCCGCCGTCACCCGCTACAGCCCGACCATCAAGGACCTGCCCGCCGACGAGCGCCCGCGCGAGCGCCTGTACGCCTACGGCCCGCAGGCGCTGACCACGGCGGAACTGATCGCCATCCTGATCCGCGTCGGCACCCACGAGCGCAGCGCCGTCTCGCTCGGCGAACACCTGCTGGCCCACTTCGGCAACATCAAGGGCGTCGCCTGCGCCGGGGTCGAGCAGTTGTCCAAGATCAAAGGCATCGGCCCCGCCAAGGCCGCCGAGATCAAGGCCGCGATCGAGTTCGGCAACCGCCTGTCGCTGTTCACCGAAGACGCCCGGCCCGCGATCAGCAGCCCCCGCGACATTTCCAACCTGTTGATGCCCGATCTGCGCTACTTAAAGAAAGAAACACTGAAGAGCGTTTTGCTCGACACCAAGAACCGCGTCCAGGCCGTCAAGACCGTCTCCATCGGCGACCTGTCATCGTCCATCGTCCACCCCCGCGAGGTGTTCAAGGACGCCATCATCGCCAGCGCCGCCAGCGTGATCGTCGCCCACAACCACCCGTCCGGTGACCCGACGCCCAGCAAGGAAGACGTGGCCGTGACGCGGCGCTTGATGGAGGCCGGGGAGATCCTGGGCATCGACGTTCTCGACCACATCGTCATCGGCGACGGCCAGTTCGTCAGCCTCAAAGAGCGCGGGCTGATCTAAAAGCCAACTCAGGCGCGGTGGAACAGAAGAACCGCTCACGACTTCTCCGCGCTGAGAGACACCGCGATGATCTTCATTGAGGCTGCGGCCAGTGCAACCGTGAGAAAGACAGCGGCTGGCCCAGCGGGGCTGAGTACGCGGAGGATTTCTGCGTCCGGGCCTCTGTGTCCAAGGCAATGACGACAATCAAGGGACGCAGCCCGGCGGCACGGTGGCCGCCAGGACTGTCACGGGCCGCTGTACGCCTCGAAGTATCTGCCGAGACCGGAAGTGCCTGGATGACCTGTGGCGGCCCCTTGTCGTTTATCAGAAGGTCGCTGCGCCGCACAGGCACACACGGCGTAGAACTTGCACTCCACATGGGAGCCGACCGACGCGGGTCGTCCCGCCACACTCCTGCTGTCCACACGCCTGGACACGCCGCCCTCGCCCCTGTCGTACTGCGCCCGACTCAAGTCTCGGCTCCGGGCCGGCCCCTCTCCCCCCGCGCGGGCGGATTCGGTCCTCCCAAAAACTTTTTCAGCTCGCGTTGATGGTGAGCTCCGTGACCGCGTTTTGGCGCGTTTGCCGCCCGAATCCGCCGGGTATCCCTCCGTGAACCCCTCCGCCGCACGCGGCGGCATTCTCAGGAGAAAACCGATAATGAACACTGTAACCACAGACGTGACCGGCTGGACCGCGACCCTCTACCACGGCCTGACCGCGGGCCTGGACCGCTTCATGGCGGGCGTCCCCACGGTACTAGGCGCGCTCCTCATCCTTATCATCGGCTGGGTCATTGCGGGCGCACTCGCCGGCCTCGCCATTAAGTTCTTCCGCGCCGTCCATGTGGACGCTCTCGCCGACCACGCCAGGGTCAACGACTTCCTCCAGCGCTCGGGGGCGAAGATGAAGGCCAGCGGCGTGCTCGGCGAGGTCATCAAGTGGGTCGTGCGCCTTGTATTTGTCGAGATGGCGACCGACCAACTCGGGCTGACGCAGGTGACGGTCATCATCAACCGCATCCTGGCCTACATCCCCAACATCCTGGTCGCCTTGCTGATCCTGGGCCTCGGCGCGTTCCTGGGGACGCTGCTGTCAGGGGTTGTGCGCGGCGCGGCGTCCGAGGCGGGCGTCAAGAGCAGCGGCCTCCTGGCGAAGCTGGCGTCCGGCGCGGTGATGGCCTTCGCGGTCATCGCGGCGGTCAACGAACTGGGCATCGCGCCCGTCGTCGTCAACACGCTCTACATCGGCCTGGTGGCGGCGGTCTCGCTGGCGCTGGGCCTGTCGTTCGGCCTGGGCGGTCGCGACACCGCCGCCCGCCTGACGGAGCAGTGGGTCGGCCAAGCCCAGCAGGGCGCCTCGGCAGCGGGGGGCCGGCAGACGGCCCAGGCCACAGCGCAAAAAGCGTATGCGGATGTCCAGAGCGATGGGGCGGCGCGGGCCTTCGAGCAGACTCAGCGCGCTCCCCGCTCCTGAGAGGCTGAGGACAGCGAGGGAAGGGGGAAGTGCGTGAGGCGGAAGCGAACAAAGGGACTGCTCAGGCTGATGGCCGTTCTGGGTCTCGCCGCGGCGTTCGGCGCGAGTCAGACAGCGGGCGGCATAGCCTTCGGCCAGGGCGGAGGCGGGTCGAAGCCGCCCGCCACAGGGGGCAAGGCCCGCGTCCAGGGTTACACGCGGACGAACAAGCATACGGGCCAGCCTGAGCAGGTGCGGCCCTACAAGCGCCGTCCGCCCGCGCCCAGGCCTGTGCAGGTGCAGCCGTACACGCGGGGCGGCAAGCCCGTCGGGGGACACGAGCGGCAGCCGCCGAGTAAGCCCGCCGACGGCAGCGGCTCTGCCAGCGGCAGCGGCTCTGCCGGCGGCAAGAAGACCCAGACGTTCCTGCCGCTGTGGACCAGACCCGGCCTTTCACCACAGGGACGCCGAATGGCGTGAGCGCACACGCGCACACGTTGCGAGCCGGGCCGGACGCGGAGGCTGCGGAAACGCTCAGACCAGCAGAGACACGAGACCAGCAGAGACACGAGACCAGCAGAGACACGAGATCAACAGAAACAGGGAGAAAGAAATGTCAACGAACAACCGAGCCGCTACGGCAGGCTACTTCAACGACCGAGCCGGCGCCGAGACCGCCGTCCGCGACCTCCAGGGGCGCGGCTACGGCGAGGACGAGATTGACGTGGCCCGGTACGCCCGCCCCGCCGCGGGCCAGTACCTGCAGGACCCGAGCGGTCACCCCGACGCGGGTACGCTGGTGACGGTTGGCGGCGAGCGGCACGCCGACGCCCTCACTGTGTTGGAAGGCGCGGGCGCTCAGACGGGCGGCGAGATCAACACGGCCTTGGCGGACGAGGGCTACCAGCGCATCAGGCTCTATGCAGAGCAGCTCTCCGCACGCAAGCAGACGGTCCGGGCCGGCGAGGTGACTCTGCGCAAGGAGGTCATCACCGAGCAGAAGAGCATCGACGTTCCCGTCACCCACGAGGAGGTCGTCATCGAGCGTCACGCCGTCAACCGCCCCGCCACCGACGCCGACTTTCAGGAGGAGACGATCCGCGTCCCCGTGATGGAGGAGCAGGTGACAACTCAGAAGACCGCCGTCGTGACGGGCGAGGTGAGCATCGGCAAGCGGCAGGTGACGGAGACCGAGCACCTGACAGGCGAGGTGCGCCACGAAGAGCTGGTCGTTGACAAGACGGGGGACGTTGCGGTCGAAGGCGACACGCGCCGGTAGGATCGCTCATGACCCCAGAAG
>CAXUCQ010000385.1:0-3491 GCA_964249295.1 uncultured Armatimonadales bacterium
GGCGACCCACCGGGTCGCCCCTACGTTGAGGCGTCCTTGTAGGGGCGCACGGCGTGCGCCCTCTTCACGCTGGGTCGCCCCTTTCCCGTTTTTCTGTCGGCTACTGAGCGCTGCCGGTCGCCTGCGCGACCGGAGCGTGTGCCGTTGCGGCGCGGCGGGCGCTGCGGGCCTGACGGGCGCCGAAGAAGTTCGAGATCAGATGGAAACCCAGCGCCTGCTTCAGCGTCGGCTCGTCCGCCGCGCTGTCGGCGACGACTTCCAGGCCGCACAGGGCCATCTCATCCCGCGTCTGCTCGCCGAAACGCACCCACTTCGGCGGGCTGTTCGGGTTGTGCAGGTTGTCCGCCGAGTTGTCGTAGGTGTAGGCCATGTCCAGCCGGGTCCCCGCCGGGAGGTGGACAGGCTGGGCGTATTGGTACGCGCCCTGCCAGTTCCAGTCCCAGTCTTTGATCCAGATCATCGGCCGGGTCGTGCCGTCGGGCAGGGTCGCCGTGACCTTCATGTCCCGGCACAGCAGGTGCGCGTGCGGCTGGATGCTGATGGCCTCGACGGCGATGGGGACGACGAACGAGTCGCGGGCGACGTAGCTCTTCGCGCCCGGCGGGATGTTCATCGCGAAGTCCGCCGTCAGGATGCCGCTGACCAGCTTCCTGGGCGGCGTCTTGGCGAAGTAGATGCCCAGCGACGACTGCTCGGTCTCGGCCTTGCCGGTCGGGTGGAAGTGCGTCTGGATCACGATGTCGTTGTCCTGCGGCAGCAGCTTGGCGATGCCGTCCGGCAGCGGCAAGGGCGTCGTCCCCGGCACCCACGCGCCCAAGACCGACGTCGGCAGAAAGCCCGGCCCGCCGAAGCTGGCGTAGCCGACCGTGTGTCCGTCGGCCTCGCTCGCGGCCTGCTTCTGACGCGCGACGCCGCTGCCGTCGGTGTAGAACAGGGCGTGGTGGACCACGCGCGCGTCGCTGGGCCGGAACTCATACGCCACGACGTACTCGTCCTTCGGCACCGACACCGGCACCACAAAGCACTGCTGCACGTCCGGCCCGTCGGCGGGGACGACAAACGGCTTGGGCATCTTGACGATCAGATCGGGCGTGCCGAGCTGCCAGCCGACGGGGAAGCGCGGCAAGGGCGGCAACGCGCTCGGGTCCCCCTCGGGCGCCCCGGCGCTCGCCCAGCGGTCCAGGGTGGCGATCTGCGCCGCCGGAAGCCGCCGCGCCCCGTGGAAATCCCCGTAGCCCGGCTCCGCCTTCCAGGGCGGCATGTAGCGGCTGTCCACCACGGCGGCGATCTGCCCGGCCCGCTTCCGCGCGTCCCCGTAGGTGACCAGCGGGAACGGCGCGACCTGGTCCGTCCGGTGGCAGGTCGTGCAGTTCTGATACAGGATCGGGGCGACGTCGCGGCTGAACGTCGGCATGGTCGTGGCCGCGTCGCCCTTCACCGCCGTTGCGGCCTGTGCCGCCGGACGGGGCGACAGCAGCGCGCCGCCGGCCAGCGTCCCGGCGAAGACGGCCGTCGCGGCGGCCCACAATAGGCGGGGGGACTTGGGTTTCATGCGCTGATTATACCTGAATTCAGATCGGGCAGCCGACCGCCTTGGTGCGGGCGTGTGGGACCGATCTGCCGGCGAGGATGGCGTCGAGCGCCGCCTGCAGGTCGTGCGTCGTGGCGTCGAAGCGGACCTTGCCGAAGTCGGCGTACTTGTCGTCGATGCGCCCCTGATACAGCCGCCGTCCGTTCGGCCCATAGACCGCGACCTCCGGCGTCACGGTCGCCCCCACCGCACCCACGAGGGCGTGGCCGGGGTCCAGCAGGTCGGGGCAGCGGTAGCCGTACTGCCGCGCGTGCCGCTTGATCGCCGCGACGGCTGTCCCCGTATCCACGCTGACCAGACGGAACCCGATCTTTTTGGGTCCGTAGGCGGCGCAAAGCCGGTTGATCTCAGGAGCGTAGCCGTTGGAGATGGGGCAGTCGTCGGAGATGAAGACAAGGACAACGGCTTTGTCGCCGTCCGTTGCCAGGGGCCGGCGCAGGACGCCGTCCGTGTCCCGCAGCAGGGGGGGTGTCCCCGCGGCATGAGCCTGTGTCACGGGGGCGAGGCCGCCGAGCGCCGAGAGGAAGGAAAGGAGCAGGAGCGGGCCGGGTTTTCGCATCACGAGTGCTATTACTCGGCGGCGGCGGGGAAGGTTCCCGGAGGAGTCCCTCCCCCGCACCGAAGCCTCCTACCCCTTGCCGCCCTGCTTCTGGCGCATCGCGGCCAGCTTCGTCTTCTGGTCCGGCGTCAGGATCGGCATGATCTGCGCCCACATGCCCTGGCGGATCGCCTTGATCTGGGTCTTCTTGTCCGCCGGGGCGAGACTGGCGTTCTGGCGGACGGCCTTGGCCTGCTGCATGGAGGACTTCAGGATGGGCTTGATCTGCGCCTTCTGCGCGCCCGTCAGCCCCAGATAGTCGGCCAGCTTCTGCATGCGCCCGCCGCCCGCGTGCGCCCCGGCCTGGGCGACGGGAACGGCCTGCGCCCGCACGGCGCCGGGCGCGGTCAGCAAGAGGGTTGCGCCCAGCCCGAGCGCGGCAGCGGCGACAGCGATGGTTTTCTGCATTTGACGTCTCCTGAGAATAATCCCGCCACGCGCGGCGGGTTGCTCGGACAGACGCATGGGAGTTGAGAAAGTTCAGCAGGAAGCTAGAACTGGGTCAGGGACAGGCCGCCGCGCGAGGAGATGACGACCGGGGGGGCCTCGGTGAAGGTCTCCGGCGTGTGCGCCTCGGCGGGCCGCGACGTGTCCGCGACCGGCGGCGCGAGCAGCATCGAGCGCAGCGAGTCGAGCAGCAGCACGTCGTGCTGGAGCAGGCGGGCGAACGGCTGCGAGTCGGCGTCCGGCACCGGGGCGACCTCGTGGACGCCGACGCCGCTGGGCGCAAGCTGCCGCGCCCAGCCGGCGACCAAGGCCGACAGCGCGTGCGCGGCGGCGCTGTAGACGGCCTCGGACGCGGCGAAGGCTTCGGTGCGAACGGGGGTGGGGTTGTAGACCAGAATCGCCCCCTCGCCCTGCTGGCGGAAGATCGGGGCCGCGGCCTGCACCCCGTACAGGGCGCTCTTGACGTTGACCTGCATGGTCATGTCGAACTCGGCGTCGCTGATGTCCAGGGCGTTCAGCCGCAGGGAGCGGTTGACGGCGTGGACGAAGCCGTCGATGCGCCCCCACCGCTCGCTGGCCTGCCGGACCAGCGCGCCCGCCTCGCCGGGGGCCGCCATGTCCGCCGTCACCGGCAGCAGGCGCTCCTCGCCGAACTGCTTCGCCAGCGCCTCGATGCGGAAGACGCGGCGGCGCGCGACCGCGACCACCGTCGCGCCCTCGACCTGGACCAGACGCCGCGCCAGCGCGTAGCCCACGCCGCTCGAGGCGCCCGTCACGATGATGCGCCGCCCGGCCAGCGGCTGTCGCAGTTGATGCATTTGGTCCTGTCTCCCCACGGGCGGGGCGCGTCCCGCC
>CAXUCQ010000386.1:0-1129 GCA_964249295.1 uncultured Armatimonadales bacterium
AGGATGTACGACGTGGACGCCGAAACGGACGCCCGGCCTGACGACAAGGCCTGACGACAAGGAGGACAGCTAGATGGGCATGCGAGCGAACGTCTTCGCCCTGCCGGTGGGCACGACCCTGACCAAATCCGGCGACAGCACGCAGATCGCCGACCCGAACGGGCTGCCCGAGAACACGGGGATCGCCGTCGGCGAGTACGACATCCTGGCGATCGATCTCACGGTCCAGGCCCTGGCCTCCGGCGCCGGGATCACGTTTTTCTACGACCGGCAGGGCGCGGACGGCGTCTGGTACCCGATCTACAACACCCAGACGTTTTCCGCGCCGGGGGTGAGCAGCACCACGCTGGCCGGCCAGAACTCCGCCAGCCAGGAGTTCGGCCTGAAGGGGCGCCTCCGCTGGACGCTCACGGGCGCGTCGGCCACCGTCAGCGCCTCCATCGTCGGGAAATGATCGCCGGGAAATGATCGCCGGGAAATGAACGCCGGGAAATGAACGCCCGCCGACCCACCACCTTTAAGGACCGCCCATAAGGACCCCCTATGAACACGAGAATGATGAAGCCGGTGCGCGTGTTCGCGCAGATCACGCGCGTCGACAAGAAGGAGCGCATCGTCGAGGGCCACTGCTACGTCAACGCCGTGGTCGGCGACGGCGTCAACCTCACGCGCAAGAGCATGGAGGCCGCCACGCCCGACTACCTCAAGTTCGGCGCCATCCGGGCCATGCACGAGCCGATCGCGGCGGGCCAGGCCGTCAGCGTGGACTGGGACGACAAGGGGGCGCTGCTGCGGGCCAAGATCACCGACGACAAAGAATGGGGCAAGTGCGAGGACGGCACCTACAAGGGGTTCTCCGTCGGCGTCAACCCCGTCGTCATGCGCGGCAACAAGACCGTGCAGGTGGAGTGGATCGAGGTCAGCCTGGTGGACCGCCCCTTCGACACCGACGCCCGCATGGTGGTCGCCCGCGCCCAGGGCCTGGGCGACGAAGCTCTTGCCCACCCCGGTTGGGCCGCACAGCACCACCGCCGCGTGCTCCTCGATGAACCGCACGCTGGCGAGTTCCCAGATACGCGCCTTGGGGATCTCGGGATTGTAGCCGAAGTCGAAGTCGCGCAGGTCGCAC
>CAXUCQ010000386.1:1139-2164 GCA_964249295.1 uncultured Armatimonadales bacterium
GCGACAAGCCCGCCGCGTCCGAGAAGCCGGACTCAGGTCACGAAGGTGATAAGGCCGGCGGCGCATCCGGGGATGCCGCCGGAGCGACGCCGGTCGAGGTCCTGTCCGTGGAAGTGCTGCCCGAGGGGTCGGACGTTGCGCGGATCAAGACCAAGAAGCTCGCCAAGATGGCCAAGAAGATGGGCCAGGTGCAGCAGGCGCTGTCCTGTCAGTACCGGGCCGCCGAGGCCGAACTGACGCGCCGGGGGCGGGCCTCCCGCGCGCCGATCGCCGCGCCCGAGCCGGCGAAGGCGGACCCCGCCCTGCTGCGCGACGATCCTCTGCTGCAGCGGCTGGGCGGTCTGGAGGCCAAGATTTCCCGGCTCCAGGGCGACCTGGCCGCCAAGGACAAGCAGCTCCAGAAGGCACAGAAGGCGATCAGGCGCGTGGAGAAACAGCCCGCCGCCGGCCCGCTCCCGGTGCGCTTTCCCGCCTCGCTGGAGCGCTCCTTCACCGCCAACGACCGCGAGGCGGACGGCGGCGGCGAAGACGCGGCGGCGCTCAAGAGCCGCTACGACGCCCTGCTCGACAGCGCCCAGAAGGAACAAGACTCCGGCAAGCGGCAGCAGGCCGCGACCGAGATCGGCCTGCTGGCCGCCCAACTGTCCGAGGCCGGCGTGTCCGTCTGAGCGCCCCCTGACTGAAACCGTCCCGACATTCGGGGGCGCCGCCCCCATTCGACTCTTGGCCTTTCTGACCCCGGCCTTTTGAGACTCGACCTTTGCCCCCTGGAGAACCCTGCAATGAGCGAACAACTGACCGGCGGATTCATCGCCGCCGAGCCCCTGAGCGCCATCGGCCCGTCCGTGCCGATCTACACCCGCGCGGCCCGCCCCAAGAACTTCGCCGATTTCGCCGACACGCGCATCGACAAGAAGGAGATCAAGCGGGCGATGCAGAGCGGCGACGTGTCCGGCATCCTGGCCCAGCTGGGGATGACCCAGGTCGAGTTCCAGCGCGCCATCACCAGCCAGAACTCGGCCTTC
>CAXUCQ010000386.1:2174-3489 GCA_964249295.1 uncultured Armatimonadales bacterium
GCCTGGCGTCCAAGTGGAAGCAGCTGCTCTCCCTGGGCGGCGGCTACGCCGGGGCCAGCACGACCACGGCCAACATCGCGGCGGGGGCCAGCACGCTGACCGTGGCGTCGGTGGCCGGCTTCGCCCAGTACGACACGCTGCTGGTGGACACGGGCGCGGCCCAGGAGACGCGCACCATCGCGGCGGGCGGCATCAACACGGGGACCCTGACGATCACCGTCACCGCGCCCTTCACGAGCGCCCACGCCGCGCCCGTCGCCGTCGCCAAGTACGGCGTCCGGGGCGGCTCCGAGCAGACCGGCGCGCTGCAGGCGTTCTTCTCCGAGACGGGCGCGCCCGCCGAGCACACCAGCGTCTACGCGGACCAGTCGGCCTCCTACAAGCTGATGGGCCAGATCGGGCGCGTGACCGGCTTCGCCGCCGCCGCCGGCGCCAACTTCCAGAACCAGCTGGCGACGGAGAAGACGAACGCGATCTACAACACGATGATCAACGAGGAGAACGCGCTGATCAACGGCGACGCGACCTCCCCGCTGGCCCCGTGGGGCGACGGCACGAACCCGCTGGCCTACAACGGCATGGTCAACCTGATCTCCACGGCCAACGGCACGCCCGCCGAGCAGGTGCAGATCAACGTCGGCCCGATCACCACGGCCCACATGGACGCGCAGCTCGGGCGGCTGTACCGCAAGGGCGCGCGCAAGCAGTGGATCCTGATGAACGAGCAGGAGATCCGCAGCCTGGCGCACATCGCCGAGGGGAACGGGTCGATCATCCGCATCAACCAGGGGCCGAGCGGCGTGACGCTGGGGACGCAGGTCTCCAACTACGTCCACCCGATCACGGGCGAGAGCGTGCCCATCCTGCCCTCGCGGGACCTGTCGCCGGGGACGATCATCTTCGGCTGCGACCAGCTCCCCAAGGGCGACGCCGCGCTGGAGGTGGAGGTGCTGCCCCAGGTGCAGCTGCCGCAGCTGGCGCCCAACACCAGCATCCAGGGCTACGTCGCCCAGGAGATCGCGCCGACCGCCCAGGCGCCGCAGGTCTACCCGTTCCTGGTCAGCATCTACAGCGTGCTGAAGATGAAGTCGGCCCTGCACTTCGCCATCAGCCGCGGCGTCGCGCCCGTCTAGGCGCGGCGTTCGAGGCCTAGCTGTGGCTGGCGGCCCGCGAACAAGGGTCTCCAGTAGTGCGGGCGGATGAGTGACCCCGAAAGACCCACACCCGCCCGGAGCGGCGTTCGCTCCGGGCGAAAGTTGAAGCTCTTAGCCCCCGCGCCGCCGGCCGCTTAATTTTCTTGCGAATGACCTTGTGG
>CAXUCQ010000387.1:0-3479 GCA_964249295.1 uncultured Armatimonadales bacterium
TCGGCAGCACGGCCCTTTTCAGAACGGATGTGGCGGGAGTGTACCCGATCTTCGCGGGGGGGCGGATGTCGAGGCGGGTCGGGTATCATGCAGGCACGATCTTTTTCCCACGACAAGAAAGGCGGTGGCGCTGTGAGACGCTCTTTTCATCCGTTGCGCGTGATGGTCCCGATCTTGGCCCTGGCGGCCCTCGCGGCGGGCGGGCTGACGCGGGTTTATTCCGGGCCGCGCGGGGCGGCGCCGGGCCGCACGACCCCGCGCGGGGACGGCGCTTCGGCGCTGCTGCCCAACGGCTGGCGCGTGACGCCCGCCGGGCGGCCCGTTTCGCTGCCGGGCGACATGCCGCTCGCCATGGCGGTCAGCCCGGACGGCAAGTCCCTGCTGACGGTCACGGGCGGCTACCATAACGAAGACGTGGACGTGATCGACCTGGCCTCCGGCGCGCTGGTGCAGAGCCTGGACGTGGACAAGGCCTGGGCGGGGATGTGCTTCGACCCGTCCGGCAGGACCCTCTACGTCGCCGCCGGGCAGGGCGACGACCAAAAGACGATCGACGGCCTCGCCGCCAGAAAGTCCGCACCGCCCGCGCGTCTCGCGTCGCTCGGTCAGACGGTGCTGCGACTGGGCTTCCGGGACGGCAGGCTCACGCCGGAGGGCGACGTGTCCGTGCCGGGCCTGCAGGGCAAGGAGCGCTGGACGGCGGGGCTGGCGATGGGCCGCGACGGCGCGCTGTATGTGGCCGAGACCGAGGCGGACGCCGTTTACAAGCTCGCGGGGCCGGGCCTGGGGACGCAGACGGTCGGCCCCGTCGGCTACCGGCCCTACGCCGTCGCGCTGTCGCCCGACGGCGGGACGCTGGCGGTCTCCAACTGGGGCGGCGGGAGCGTGAGCCTGCTCGACCCGGCGACCATGCGGGAGCGCGTGCGTGTCGCCGTGGGTTCGCACCCGAACCAACTCGTCTGGGGCCGCGACGGGCGCCTGTTTGTGTCGTGCGCGGGCAGCAACTCCGTCAGCGTCGTCCGGGGGGGCCGGGCGGTAGAGACGATCAAAACGTCACTGCGCCCCGCGGACCCGGTCGGGAGCACGCCGGACGCGCTGGCGCTGTCGCCGGACGGGAGGCGCCTTTACGCCGCCAACGCCGACAACAACGACGTGGCCGTCATCGACGTGTCCGACCCGAAGGAGAGCGTCGTCCGTGGCTTCCTGCCGACGGGCTGGTACCCGTCGGCGCTGGCCGTGTCGCCGGACGGGCGGCGGTTGTTCGTCGGGACGGGCAAGGGCCTGCGCTTCCGGGCGAACGCCGTCGCGGACGACACGGACACGGACACCGGACCCTATGCCGACGGCCGCAAGTACGATTACATCGGGGGCCTGCTCGGCGGGACCGTTTCCGTCGTGGACGTGCCGGGCGCGGCGGGATTGGCCGCGGACACGCGCCAGGTGCGGGCGAACGTCCCACAACCGCCCGTCCTGCGGGTGAGTGGCGCGCGAGGTTTCGCCCTCCCGACGGCCCTCTCGCACATCAAGCACGTCGTTTATATCATCCGCGAGAACCGGACGTATGACCAGGTGTTCGGCGACATCGCGGCGGGCAACGGCGACCCGAGCCTTGTCCTGTTCGGACGGAAGGTGACGCCGAACGCCCACGCGCTGGCCGCCCGGTACGTCCTGCTGGACAACCTGTACTGCAACGGCGAGGTGTCCGAAGACGGCCACCAGTGGTGCGACGCCTCGTATGCGACGGACTTCACGGAGCGGGCGTATGTGACCGTCTACAGCGACCGGGGCGAGCCGGGCGCCGACGACCGTCTCTCGGCCTCGCCCGCCGGCTACCTCTGGGACAACTGTCGCTGCCACGGCGTTTCGTACTTCAGCTACGGCGAGGCGGGGGATTTCAAGGCCACCCCGGACGCGCCGCCGGTCTTCACGGGCAGCCCCGGTTTGGCGGGCCACGCCAGCGCGGACTACGCCGCGTTCGACTGGTTCAAGGGGCCGCGCGACATCGGCAGGGCCGACATCTTCATCCGCGACCTGCGCCGGGCCGAAGCGTCGGGCCGCTGGCCGCAGTTCCAGGTGATGTCGCTGCCCGAGGACCACACGCAGGGGCTGAGCGCGGGCGGGTTCACCCCGGCGGCGGATGTCGGCGAGAACGACCAGGCGCTGGGGCGGATCGTCGAGGCCGTGTCGCGCTCGAAGTTCTGGCCGCAGACGGCGATCTTCGTGATCGAGGACGACGCCCAGGACGGCCCCGACCATGTGGACGCCCACCGGACCGTGGGCCTGGTGATCTCGCCCTACGTGCGTCCGGGCGTGGACAGCACGATGTACACGACGGCGTCGTTCGTCCGCACGATGGAGATGATGCTCGGCCTGCCGCCGATGACGCAGTTCGACGCGGACGCCACGCCCCTGGTCAACAGCTTCACCGCCGCGCCGGACCTCGTCGCCTTTCGCGCGCTGCCTCCCGGCGTGGACCTGGAGGCCCGCAACCCGGCGACCGGCCCCGGCGCGCAGGCGTCGGCCCGCCTGGACTTCTCGGCGCCGGACCGGGCGGACCCGGACGCGCTGAACGCCATCCTCTGGCGCGCGCTCAAGCCGGGCGTGCCTCAGCCCGCGCCCGTCCGCAGCGCCCGCCTGCCCGACCTGGGCCGGCCGTAAGGCGGCCGGGACCCGCCTCACCGCTGGGAACGGGTATAATGGCGGGGCGTGTCTCTCTGCGGGCGCGCTTAGCAAGGTTGATAACGATGCGACGCTTTTGTGTCCTGATGGGGCTGCTTTTCGTGTGTGTGCTGGGGTCTTCGGCGCAGGGGGCTGCGCCCCGGCCCGTCACCTTCGGCGTGGCGGCCCACGACAACGTCAACATCGAGTGGTGGTACGTCAACGCCCATGTCACCACCGACAGGGGGCGGCACCTGGCGCTGATCGGGTCGTTTTTCCGATTCGGCAACGGGCGCGGGTTGCTGGACCCGACGGCGGCGCAGCCGCGGGCGCACTATCTCATCTATGCGGTCACGGACCTGGACAAGAAAGTTCAGCGCCCGTACTCGCTGGCTGATTCCAACATGGTGGGCCTGCTGCGCCAGGTCGCGCCCCTGCTGGCCGTGACGAACCCGAACGACAGGGGGGCGCAGGCGCTGCTGGCGTCCTTGAAGGCCGGGCATCTGCCGCCGCCGAGCCGCGAGATCGCGGGCGCGGCGTCGGTGGTCAGCGCGCCGTTCCGCATCGCGTATGGTGCGGACGACACCCTAGCGGCCACGGACGCCACGGACACGTCGTTCGCGCTGAACTTGGACGGCGGCGGGCGGGACAAAATCCGTCTGACGCTGTCCGCGCGGAAGCCGGCCATGGCGGTCGGCGGTCGGGGCGAGACGGGGCTGACGACGCCGACGGACATGTACTACTACTCGCTGACCCGGTGCGCCGTCGGCGGGACGATCGACACCGGCGACGGCGCACCGGGTCAGCGAGTAGTAGTACAT
>CAXUCQ010000388.1:0-3471 GCA_964249295.1 uncultured Armatimonadales bacterium
TTTCTGACCCGGCGCACCGAGGACGTGTCCGCGCCCGGCTGGTGGCGCGGGCGCATTGAGGCGGCCTACAAGTACCGCCAGGCGCGCTACGCCGCCGACGGCGGCCTGCCCCCGGCGTATCGCCTGATCCACGGCGAGGCGGACGGACTGCCCGGCCTGGTCGTCGATGTCTACGACGGCTACGCCGTCGCGCAGTTCCTCGCCCTCGGGCTGGAGTCGTGGCGCGACACGCTCGTGCCGGCCATCGCCGAGACGCTGGGCCTGCGCGGCGTTTACGAGCGTTCCGACAGCGCCGTGCGAAAACTAGAGGGCCTGGACGAGCAGACAGGGCTGCTCTGGGGCGAAGCGCCGCCGGACGTGCTGGCCTGGGACGAGGACGGCGCGACGGTCCTAGCCGACCTGAAGGCGGGTGCGAAAACGGGCCTGTTCCTGGACCAGCGCGACAACCAGAAGGCCGCCGCCCGCGAATCCGTAGGCCGCGACGTGCTCAACTGCTTCTCCTACACGGGGCTGTTCGGCCTGCGCGCCGCGCATCAGGGCGCGAAAAGCGTCACCGATGTCGAGATCAGCCCCGCCTTCAACGCCCTGAGCGACCAGCAGTGGGGGCGCAACGGCCTGGCCCAGCCGCACAAGGTTGTGACGGACAACGTCTTCGACTATCTGCGGACACTGGATCACAAGGGCTACAAGACCGATCTGGTCGTGCTCGACCCGCCCGCCTTCACCAAGAACCGCGCCAGCCGCGAACCCGCCATGCGCGGCTACAACGAGATCAACCGGCTGGCCCTGCGGATGCTGCGCCCCGGCGGCGTTTTGGTGTCCTGCTCCTGCTCGCACCACCTGACGCCCGACGAGTTCCGCTCCGTCGTCGAGAGCGCCGCCCGCGACGCGGGCCGGACGCTGCGCCTGATCGAGCGGCGCGGGCAGGCCGTCGACCACCCGGTCCTGCTGAGCGCCCCCGAGTCCGAGTACCTGAAGTGCCTGATCCTGGCCGTGGAGTGACACCCCATGAAACTGTTGATTTTGGGCGGCACCCGGTTCGTGGGCCGTCACATCGTCGAAGCCGCCCTGGCGCGGGACCATGACGTGACGCTATTCAACCGGGGCCGAAACAACAGCGACCTGTTTCCCGAAGCCGAACACCTGCGCGGCGACCGCGACGGCGGCCTGGAGGCCCTGCGTGGGCGTCAGTGGGACGCCGCCGTTGACACCTGCGGCTACGTCCCGCGCCTGGTCCGCGACTCTGCCCGGCTCCTGGCCGACGCCGTGGATCGCTACGTGTTCATCTCGTCCATCTCTGTTTACCGCGACACCGGCACGCCGGACCAGGACGAGACCGCGCCCGTGGGCGCTCTGAAGGACGAGGCGATCGAAGACGTGGACGGGGAAACCTATGGTCCGCTCAAAGTCTTGTGCGAACAGGCCGCCGAACACGCGATGCCGGGCCGCGTGCTGACCATCCGCCCCGGCCTGGTCGTCGGCCCCCACGACCCCACCGACCGCTTCACCTACTGGCCCCACCGCGTCGCCCAGGGCGGCGACATGCTCGCCCCCGGCAGGCCCGACACCCGAGTCCAGTTCATCGACGCCCGCGACTTGGCCGAATGGACCGTCAAGATGGCCGGGCGCAGGGCGACGGGCGTCTTCAACGCCGTCAGCGTCAATGAGGGCTGGACGATGGGCCGTCTGCTCGCCGAGTGCCGCCGCGCCGTCGGCGGCGCCGCCATCCCCGTCTGGGTGGATGAGCGATTCCTCCTCGACAACGGCGTCGCGCCCTGGTCCGACCTGCCCCTCTGGCTGCCGCAGGACGCGAGCGACGAGTACCGGGGCATGAGCAGCATCAGTGCGGCCAAAGCCGTCGCCGCCGGGCTGACGTTCTTGCCTTTGGCCCACACCGTCCGCGACACGCTGGCCTGGGACCGGACGCGCCCCGCCGACGCGCCGCTCAAAGCCGGCCTGTCCCGCGAGCGCGAGCAGGAACTGCTGTCGGCGTGGGCCGCTCGGTAGGAGGTGCGCCTTTTTCGGAACCCACCTCTTTGCTTCGCAGGGGTCCTCCCGGAGCGGGAGGACTGGCAGGTGGATGGCATCGGGCCGCGCCCGTTTCTCTGAGACTGTGCATCTGCAGCCGCGTGAAAGGACGAGGCGGCCCACAGCCCCACGCGTCGTTCGTCCTCCCGCATCGGGAGGACCCCTGCGAAGCAAAGAGGTGGGTTCGGACCGTCAGAAAAACATTTCCCGACCTGAGTCCCAACTAAACGCTTTCTTGAGTCCGCCGTGGTACAATAGGCGGTGCCTATGACCAAGCCACCCTCCAAGCGTTCGCCGCGCCGCGAATCGCTCCCCCTCAACCAGATTCTGATCGGCGACTGCGTCGAACTCATGGCGTCCCTGCCGGACAAGTGCGTCGATCTCGTCTTCGCCGACCCGCCCTACAACATGCAGCTCGGCGGCGACCTGTGGCGTCCCAACATGACCAAGGTGGACGCCGTGGACGACGCCTGGGACAAGTTCGGCTCGTTCGCCGAGTACGACGCCTTTTCCCGCGCCTGGCTGACCCAGGCCCGCCGCGTGCTCAAAGACACCGGCACCTTGTGGGTGATCGGGTCCTACCACTGCATCTACCGCATCGGCGCGCTGATGCAGGACATGGGCTTCTGGCTGCTCAATGATCTAATCTGGGTGAAAGGGAACCCGACGCCGCAGATGCGTGGGACGCGGTTCTGCAACGCCCATGAAACGCTGCTGTGGGCCAAGAAGTCTCAGAAACAAGCCCGGTACACGTTCCACTACAAAGCGCTCAAGGCGGGCAACGAAGACAAGCAGATGCGCTCGGACTGGTACCTGCCGATCTGCTCCGGCGGCGAGCGCGAGACCATCAACGGCAAGAAAGCCCACGCGACGCAGAAGCCCGAGGCCTTGCTGCACCGGGTCATCTCCGCCACGTCCAACCCCGGCGACGTCGTCCTGGACCCGTTCTGCGGCACCGGCACCACCGCCGCCGTCGCCAAGCGCCTGGGCCGGGACTTCATCACCATCGACCGCGTCGATGTCTATGTCGGGGTGGCCGAGAAGCGGCTCGCGAACGTGTCCCCGGCGCTGCTGACCGAGGAAGGCGTCTTCATCGACGCCCCCAAGCCGCGCGTCCCGTTCGTCAGCCTCGTGGAAGGCGGCAGATTGCCCGTCGGCTCCCAACTGCGCCTGAAAGGGACTGCCGTCCGGGCGACCATCCACGCCGACGGCACGGTCACGGCCCAGGGCCAGCGCGGGTCGATCCACAAGATCGGCGCGGCCTGCCTGGGCCTGCCCACCTGCAACGGCTGGCTGTTCTGGTACTACGCCGACCCGAACACGGGCGAACAGTTCCTGCTCGACTCGCTCCGGTCGGGCATCCTGCGCCCGGTGGAGTAGGGGCAGATGCCCTCACCCGGCTCGCCGAGGCTCGCCACCCTCTCCCGCTCCGCACTGGCGGAC
>CAXUCQ010000389.1:0-2315 GCA_964249295.1 uncultured Armatimonadales bacterium
GTTCCGGCCTGGCCGGGGCGGCGGCGGGCGCAGCCATCGGCTCGATCATCCCCGGCGCGGGGACGCTGGTCGGGGCGGGCGTCGGCTTCCTGGGCGGCATGGCGGCCTCGTATGCGACCAACTGGATGGCGGAGCATTCCGGCCTGACGGCCTGGGCCAAGAAGGGCCTGGGGCGCCAGCTCAACCACTTCAACCACGGCCTGTCCGGCGTCTGGAACGGGGTGGGCCATGCCACCGAGGGCCTCCAAAACGCCTGGGGCAGCGCCAAAGGCGGCCTCCGGCACGCCGGTCACGCCGTCGCCGACGGCGCATCCCACGCGCTGCACGGGGCCGAGCGCTTCGGCCTGAACGCGCTGCACGGGGCGGAGCACCTGGGGTCCGATGTGCTGCACGGGGGGGCGCACCTGTTCCACAGCGCGGAGCGTTACGGGGCCAACGCACTGCATGGGGCGGAGCACCTGGGCGCGAGTGCATTGCACGGAGCGGAGCACCTGGGTTCCAGGGCGCTGCACGGGGCCGAAGACGTCGCCCACGGCGTCGGGCAAGCGGCGTCGGGCGCCTGGCACAGGCTGACGGGGTGGCTGTAGATGGCACCGGGAGACGAGCAATCTCACGCCGGCCCGGAGCGGGCGGTGCTGGAGATCCCGGCCAACCTGTGGCGCGGGTCGGAAGCGGTCGGGGGGCGGCTGACGGTGACGGAACGGCGAGTCGTTTTCCGGTCACACGGCTTCAACGCCCAGATCGGGGTCACGGAGTTCCCCCTGAGCGACGTGGCGCAGGTGCAGCCGTGCAACTCGCTGGGCATCGTCCCGAACGGGATGCGCGTCGTGCTCCGGGCCGGCGCCGAATACCGGTTCGTCGTCTGGGGCCGGGCGAGGGTCATTGCGGCGATCCAGGCCGCTCTGCCCGCCGCGCCGGGGCCGCCGAATCTCTGAGGCAATCTGTGATATAATAAGCCCATGGCATTGATTCCAGCCGTGGGCCGCAGGTCGTGGCGGGTGCGCGCCCTGATCGGCGCGCTGTATGCCGTGCTGACCCTGGGCGCGGTCACGATGGTGTACCCGTTCCTGATGATGATCGGCGCGTCGGTCGAGTCGCAGTACGACATCACCTCCTTCAGTCTGATTCCCCGCTTCCTGAACGCCACGCCGGACCTGTTCGGCAAGTACGCCGAGGACAAGTACAAGGGCGACATCGCCGCGATCAACAGCGCCTACGGCACGTCGTTCGCGACGCTGACGGACGTCGTCCCGTCGGCGCATTCCGACGCCGCCCGCGTCCGCGACTGGGAGGGCTTCGCGCGCGCCCTGCCGATGCGCGACAAGCTGGCCGGGTTCGGCGGCGACACCGGCGCGTTCAGCCCCAGCCCGCTGCTGGACCGCTACCACGACTTCCTCACCAAGAAGTTCCACGGCGACATCGCCGCGCTGGACCGGGCCTACACCGAGGAGGACGCGACCGTCCTGACCGTGTTCCCGCCGTTCGAGCAGCCGTCCAAGCCGAACTGGACGCCGGACCGGGGCGCCAAAAGCCGCGACTGGGCCGAGTTCGAGCGGACCCTCCCCGACCACTTCTTCCAGGTCATCGGCGCCGACCCGCTCTACCAGCAGTGGCTGAAAGAAGAAGCGTACCCGAACCTTGACGCCCTCAACAGGGCGTGGGGGACGGCGCACAAGAGCTTCGCCGAGATCCCGCTGCCGCCCGCGCCGACGGGCGACGCGGCTCAGCGCGGGGACTGGGCGACGTTCGTCCGCACCAAGCTGCCGTTCCGCGACGTCGTGGTCGCCCCGTCGGCGCAGGCGTCCTACCGGCGGTTCCTGCAGGGCCGCTACAAGGACAGCGTCGCCGCCTACGACGCCGCTTACGGGGCGCGCGTCACTGATTGGGCGCAGATCGCGCTGCCGGACCCGGAGGGCATCCCGCCGTCCGGCCCGCCGCTGATCGACTGGCGGGACTTCCTGTCCGCCGCGCCGCTCGGCTCGCTCACTGCCGACACGGCCGAGACGCGCTGGCGGGCCTGGGCGCAGGACCGGTACCGGCTGTCGGCGGCGGACGCGGCGACGCTGCCGCTGCCGATCCGCGAGGCCGACTGGGCCTATGTGCGGTCCCACGCCGGCGCGCTCCGCTGGGACTTCATCACGCGCAACTACAGCCTGGTCTTGCAGTACATCGCCCTGCACGGCGACGGCGTCTGGGTGACGATCGTCTACTGCGCCCTGGCCGTGCTGACGGCGATCGTCGTCAACCCGCTCTGCGCCTATGCGCTGTCGCGCTACAACCTGTCCTACGGCAACGCGATCCTGCTGTTCGTGCTG
>CAXUCQ010000389.1:2325-3467 GCA_964249295.1 uncultured Armatimonadales bacterium
ATCCCGAACTTTCTGATGCTCAAGCAGCTCAACATGCTGAACACGTTCTACGCCCTGCTGCTGCCGGGGGCGGCCAACGGGTTCTCGATCTTCCTACTCAAAGGCTTCTTCGACAGCCTGCCGCGCGAGCTGTACGAGGCGGCGACGCTGGACGGCGCGGGCGAGCTGCGCATGTTCGGGGCCATCACGCTGCCGCTGTCCAGGCCGATCTTCGCCGTGATCGCGCTGGGGGCGTTCACCACGGCCTACGGGGGGTTCCTGTTCGCCCTGACGACGTGCCAGAGTCACACCATGTGGACCCTGATGGTCTGGCTGTACGAGATGCAGGCCGACGGCGCCCCGCAGTACGTCATGATGGCCGGCCTGACGCTGGCCGCTCTTCCCACCCTGCTGGTCTTCATCATCGCGCAAAACACGATCATGAAGGGTATCATATTGCCGAGCTACAAGTGACCCCGTCTCAACAGGCAGCCATGTTCAACCCCGACGACCCACAGTTCGACGCGCTCCGCCGCGAGCGCCAGGCCCAGTACGGCGTTTCCATCGCCTACGTCAAGCAGCGCGTGGGCGCGGGGACCGAGTACGCCAACGAGGTCGCGCGGGCCGTGCTGTCCCCGGAGGGCGGCTACTTCGAGCTGGCCGAAATGCCCGAGGAGTTCGCCGGGGCCTTGGGCGGGGGCGTCTCGCACCGCCTGATCGCCCCGTCCGAGGCGCTGGACATGACGCGCCGTTTGGAGACGCTGGCCGTGGCCGTCGCCGAGCGCGCCGTGTCGCCGCGCGTGCTGTCGTTCTACGTGCTCTACGCGGGCGGCAGCCTGCGGACGCGGCGCGAGATGTTCGTGCTGGACCACAAGCACGGCGACCCGCTGTTCGCGCACGGCGGCTTCCAGCCGGGCGTCGTGCCGCGCTTCCTGAAGGTCCGCTTCGAGCCGGGGCGCGAGTCGTCCCTCTGCGCCCGGTTCGGGCTGGCCCCCGGCGTCCACTTTTTGCTGCCCCCGTCCCACCTCGACACCGGCCACTGCCTGCTCGGCGCCTTCACCCGCGCCCCCGGCCAGGCCGACCTGCGCGCCCGCCCCGTGTCAACGCTGATGAACTAGCCCTTTTTCTGTTTGTGCCTGCCGTTACGTCCCGCGCTGCGGCGA
>CAXUCQ010000390.1:0-2966 GCA_964249295.1 uncultured Armatimonadales bacterium
AGCGTGGACGGGACATAGGGCTGGCGGTCGCCGGGGAACAGCAGGTCGCTCGCGCCGATCAGGCCGAAGAAGAGGGCCAGAGCCAGTTGGTCGCCCCGGCTGCGCTTGCGGTCGAAGAGCTTGGGCAGGAACGAGGCCCGGCTGAGCAGATAGGCCGTCGTGACCAGGACGCACGTGTCTTCCAGAAAGGCGTTCAACTGCTGGATCGGCGGCATGATCGGCGGCATGATCGGCGGCATCTCGGGAAGGCTCCAGGGCGGCGCTCAGCGCAGAAAGCCGATAACCAGCAGGATCGTCCCGGCGACGCCCGCGGCCAGCCCGAAGAGCCAGACGCGCCGCCGGTGTGTGAGGGCCGCCACGGCGGAAAGCGCGATCGCGATCTGGCAGAGGCTGACCGAGAACGCGAAGATGTGGTGCTGTTCCAGGCAGCGCCCGGCGGCCCCGTCAGCCCGCTCCGACTCGCCGGCGAGGCGCTCGGCGTCGGCCTTGATCGCGTCCTGCTTCGCCAGGTAGCGCCCGGCCTGCGCGGCGTCGTCCTGGGCGGCGGGCGAGGCCGGCGGCAGCCGCTGCGCGGCGGTCCGGTAGATCAAGGACTTCAGGCCTTCGGCCTGGTAGTAGTTCCACTGGTCCGAGGCCTGGGTGAGCCTGCCGATCTGCTCGTTCTTCTGCAGCAGGGCCTCGTTGACCAGCAGCCCCGACTGCAGGGCGCCCACCGCCGCGATGACGGCCAGCAGCGCGGTCGTGACGGCCACGTAGGGGGGCGATCCGCGCCGCTCGGCCTCGTGAGCCTTCGCCTGGGCGTGCGCGCCGTGCCGGTGTTCGTGCAGCTCGCTGATCTTGTCCTGGGCGTCTTCGAGCGGGACGTCGATTTCGTCGGGCATGGCGTCGTGACCTCGGGAGGCAGTGCCGTTTGGAACGGTCGTTTAAAGGATGTTGACGGCGCGGGCGGCGATCAGGGCGATGACCGCGAGCGAGATGGTGGCCTGGATCATCATCAGGATCTTGGCCCAGCGGGACAGCGCGGCGGTGTCGGCGGGCGACAGGGCGGTGCTGGTGTTGAAGGCCAGGAACAGGTAATCGACGTACTGCGGCGACCAGTTCGACTCGCCCATCTCGGCCCGCTGGTCCCGGTCCAGCGACATCTGCGGGAATAAGAAGGCCCCGTCGCAGTGGAAGGCGCGCATGTCGCGGGCGTGCGGGCCGCCGCCGTCCAGGCGCCAGTACCACGACGAGAAGACCAGCACGTTGGTCGCCCACAGCGCGGCGGCGGACTGGAGCAGGCGGCGCGCGGTCCCGGCGTCCTGGTTGAGGTGCGGCAGCGCGTGGACCAGCAGCGCCAGCGATCCGGCCAGGAAGCCCGTGATGACGGCCAGCAGGCCGTACCCGATCGCCTGGTTGGTGCGGTGGTGGCCGCCGCGCCGCGCGATGAAGAGCGGGACCTGCAGCACCGCGATGATCAGCAGCGGCAGCCACCGGGGGCCGACGGACAGGCTCGGCGGCAGCGTCAGGTACAGCGCGCCGGTCGCCAGTCCCGACAGGACGGCGGGCCAGCGCGGCTCCGGGGCGCCGGGGTCGTCGGTCGCGTCCCGGTCGTGGAGGGCGGATCGAAAAGGCTTGTTCACGCCGTCATTGTACCCCGCAGCCGGGGCGGACGGACGCGCCACTCGTCGCCGCTACTGCGCCGCCTGCGAACTCCCTTGGACCGGCGCGACACCATCGCCCGCCTTTGTTCCACCGCTGGAAACCGTTTGGAAACATACGGCGCGTATACTTTTTCTCCGTGAGGGCGGCGCTGCCGCCCGCTCCCAGGCGATGCCGCCGCTTCTCAAGCACGTTTTCTCCCGCGAAGGAACCGGCACGCCGTCATGGAACACTCCCCAGACGCTTCGTCCATCTATGTCGCCAGCGAGACGCGACTCCAGCACCTGATGCGCCACGACAGGGCGCGCGCCCGCTTCCTGCAGGGCGTGTTCCCGTTCGCGGGCCGGGGCGTCTACGACCTGGCCCCGTTGCACGACGCGCTCTGCTACACCGTCCCGCCGGGGATGACCGCCGAGGTCGTCTATTTCCGCGCGGGGAACCTTTCGGACGACATCCTGTACCTGACGCTGTCGGTCAACGGCGTGGCCGTGCGCTATTTCCCTGCCGGACCCAAGGCCGATCTGCACGTCCCTCTCGCCATCGTCGAGACGCACCCGTCCGGCACGCGCCTCGATGTCTGTCTGGCCGCCCCGCGCGGCCTGTCCGGGACGGTCGTCGTCGACGTCGGCATCGTCGAAGTCAATGCCGGGGAGTAGTTGCTATGAAGGTCACAGTCCTGCCCCGTCCGGGCAGGACTATGACCGTGACCCCCACGCACTGCCCGTACTGCGCCATGCAGTGCGGCATGAATCTCGTCCCCGACAAGGGCCTGCTGAGCGTCGCCGCGCGCAAAGACTTCCCCACCAACAAGGGCGGGCTGTGTCAGAAGGGATGGACCAGCACGGACCTGCTGGCGCACCCGGACCGACTGGTCACGCCTCTGGTCCGGGACCGCAAGGGCGGGACCTTGCGGCCTGCGAGCTGGGAGGAGGCGCTGGAGCGCATCGCCGACGGCGTCCAAGACGTGCAGGCGCGTTTCGGGCGCGACGCCGTGGGCGTGTTCGGCGGCGGCGGCCTGACCAACGAGAAGGCGTACATGCTGGGCAAGTTCGCCCGCGTGGCGCTGCAAACGGCCAACATCGACTACAACGGCCGGTTCTGCATGGCGTCCGAGGCCGTGGCGGGCATCCGCGCGCTGGGCATCGACCGGGGGCTGCCGTTCCCGATGGAGGACATCGCCCGCACGGACGCGATCCTGCTGGTCGGGGGCAACCCTGCAGAGACGCTGCCGCCGATCATGCAGTATTTCGACGCCCAGCGGGAGCGGGGCGGGGCGCTGATCGTCGTGGACCCGCGTCGGACGCCCACGGCGCAACTGGCGAACC
>CAXUCQ010000390.1:2976-3458 GCA_964249295.1 uncultured Armatimonadales bacterium
GCGCAGGCCAGAGTCGTGCACAGCAGCAACAATACCTGCAGCTGACGCCGGGGACGGACGCGGCGCTGGCCAACGGGCTGCTCCACGCGGCGATGGCCGAGGGCCTGCTGGACCAGGAGTTTATCGCGTCCCGAACGACCAACTTCGAGGCGGTGCGCCGGATCGTCGCGTCGTACTGGCCGGACCGCGTGGAGCGCATCACCGGGGTCCCGGCGACCAAGATTCTGGAAGCGGCTCACGTACTGGGCGAGGCGTCCACGGCGATGACCATGACGGCGCGCGGGGCGGGGCAGCAGTCCAAGGGGACGGACAACGCGCTGGCGTTTATCAACCTGGCGCTCGCCTTGGGCAAGGTCGGCAAGCCGCTGTGCGGCTGGGGCTGCATCACGGGGCAGGGGAACGGGCAGGGCGGGCGCGAACACGGGCAGAAGGCGGACCAACTGCCGGGCTACCGCAAGATCGACAACCCCGAGCACCGGGCG
>CAXUCQ010000391.1:0-3456 GCA_964249295.1 uncultured Armatimonadales bacterium
CGAGGTACCGCCGGACGTTCCCGAAGCAGATGTCTTCGATCATCGTCCCGACCAGCGCGTCATCGTCGGGGATCTCTCCGCTCTCGATCTCCCGCCCGATCACGTTGCAAAGCACCCGCCGGAAATACTCATGCCGGGGGAAGGACATGAACGAGCGCGAATCGGTCAGCATCCCGATGAACCGCGCCAGCAGGCCGGCGTTGGACAGGGCGTTCAACTGCCATTGGATCCCTTCCTTGGCGTCCAGGAACCACCAGCCGGACCCGAACTGCATCTTGCCCGGCGTCGTGCCGTCCTGGAAGTTGCCGATCATCGTCCCCAGCACATAGTTATCGGTCGGGTTGTTGTTGTAGAGAATCATCTTAGGCAGCGCGTCTTCCTGCTGGAGTCGGTCCAGGTAGGCGGCAAGCGCGGCGGCCTGCGGGAAGTCCCCGATCGAGTCGAACCCGGTGTCGGGGCCGAGCGCCCGCAGCCCGCGCGTGCTGGCGTTGCGCAGCGCCCCCAGATGGAGCTGCTTGGTCCAGCCGCGCGCGGCGTCCAGCCGCCCGAAGAAGAGCATCAGATGGGAGGCGAAGCGGGCGTGGTCGTCCGCCCCGGCCGCCCGCCCGGCGCGCGCCCGGTCGAAGATCGCCGCCGCGTCGGCCTCGCTGGGGAAGTCCGCGGGGCAGCGGGCCATTCCGTGGTCGGAGAGACGCCCGCCGAGTTCGTGGAACGCGCGGTGGCGCTTGTCCAGCGCGTCCAGCAGGTCCGGCAGGCGGCCGATGGGCGTGTCGCTGACGGCCTCCAGTTTGTCGATCCAGGCGTTGAACGTCTCGGGCTGGTCCACCGCCAGCGCCTTGTCCGGGCGGAAGGCCGGGTAGACCCGCGTCGGCAGATCGGACCGGGCGATGGCGCGGTGGCCGGCGAGGTCATCGGTCGGGTCGTCCGTGGTGCAGAGGGCGGCGACGTTGAACTTTTGGAGGATTCCCTGTGCGGTCAATCCGGGGGTCTGGAGCTGTGCGTTCGCGCGCTCCCAGATGCCGGGCGCGGTCTTCTCGTCCAGCAGCTCGTCGATCCCGAAGTATCGCTTCAGTTCGAGATGGGTCCAGTGGTAGAGAGGGTTGCGGAGGGTGTGAGGGACGGTCTTCGCCCACGCCAGGAATTTCTCATACGGGTCTGCGTCCCCGGTGCAGTACCGCTCCGGGACGCCGTCGGCGCGCATGGCCCGCCACTTGTAATGGTCCCCGGCCAGCCAGATCTCGGCAAGGTTGTCGAAGCGCCGGTCGGCGGCGATGTCGACGGGGGGCAGGTGGTTGTGGTAGTCGAGGATCGGCTGATCTTCGGCGTGTTCGTGGTACAGGCGGCGGGCCGTGGGGGTCTGAAGGAGGAAGTCCTCCTGGATGAACGACATCATTCACTCGTCTCCTAATCCGAGAAACAGCGGCTGGAGATGCCGCGCGTAGAGGTTCTCGGTGACGTTGCGGGAGATCGCCCCCTCGCACGTGTCCAGCATCCGCAGGTAGCGGTCGCCCATCTGCGCGGCGACCTTGTAGCCGACGTGGAGCAGTTGCCGCACGTCGGGGTTGAAGCGGGAGTCTTTGGGGTCGTGGCGCACCGCGGACACGAGTTGCTCGGAAGACCAGCCGGCGACCGTCTCGGCGGAGGGCAGCCGGTCCGGGTCGATGTCGATCACCGCCGCATAAGGCGCACAGAGCGCCTCCCGCCCAGCCAGCGCCGCCGCGTAGATCTCCTTGGACAGTCCCAGCCCCGCGCCGCCGGACTCCGCCAGCCCGATCAGCTCTTCCAGCCAGGTCGTCCCGGCCGTCTTGAGGTGCAGGCCGGCCCCCGTGTCCCGCAGCGCCCGGCGGATCGGGCCGTAGAGCGAGAACTTGTCGCTGCCCGAATGGACGCTGAGTTTCAGCGTCTCCGGCAGCCCGTACCGCGCGACCGCGAAGGCGATCACCGCCAGGTCGTCGCGGAACTCCTTCTCAAACTGCGCCGTGTCGCCGACATAATCGACGCCCTTGTTGAACCGCCCGGTGAACTTCGGGGCGATGGTCTGCGCCGGGATGCCTTCCTCGGCGATGAGGGCCAGGATCACCAGCAGTTCGGGCGGCGTCTGCGGGCTGTCGGTCTCGTCCATGGAGACCTCGGTGATGAACCGCCCTTCTCCCTTCGCGGCGGCGACGCGCCGGTAGATCCGGCCCGCCTCCTGGATCGCCCGCTGGTACTTGCCGGCGATTCGCTCGGCATCCGCCCGCGTGGTCTCCAGCGGCTCCCCAATGCCGGGGATCGCCAGACGCCCCGCCAGTTCGGGGTGACGGTCGGCAAAGGCTGTTACCGTCCCCTCGTCCGCCGGCAGCCCGATCGCGTCGGCCACGTCCAGCGTGAAGAAGTCGCTGGCGGCGAGGAAGCCGTCCACCGTCCGCAGCCGGACGTGGTCGGCGTCCACATGGTACGGCCCTTCCCAACCCAACGCCCTGACCGCCGCGTCCGCCGCCGCGCGCACGCTCGACGGCTCCGACCCGATGGTGGCGTGTTCGCGGTGGGACTTGTTCCAGACCGGCACGACCTCGACACCCCGTTCCGCAGCCATGCGGCAGGCCTGGAGCTGCGCCCCGGCCTGGTGCGCGAACCGGTCGCCCACCCCGAACGAATACTTGCCGATTTTCAGCATCCCTATGGGTCCCCTTCCCGCAAACAACGGACGCTTTCACGCATCGGCTTTGATGCGTGGCACAAACAGGTGCAGGCAGAGCAGGGCCAGCAGATACATCGTTGAGGCCGTCACGAACACGGGGACGTAGCTGTGGGACGAGTCCAGGACCCGCCCGACCTGTTTCTGGGCGAACGTGCTGACCAGGCCGCTGGCGAAACCGCCCAGGCCGACCACCGAACTGATGGCGCGCTTGGGCATCGTGTCCGACACGAACGTATACAGGTTGGCGGACCAGCCCTGATGACCGGCGGCGGCCAGTCCGACCACCAGCACCGCCACCCACGAGCTGCTGACCAGGGCCGCGCTGAACACCGGCAGGGCGCACAGGGCGCAGACCAGCAGTGAAGTCTTGCGCGCCGCATTGAGGCTCCACCCACGGCTGAGCAGCTTCGCGGCCAGCCAGCCCGCGCCGATGCTCCCGACGATGGAGATCAGATACACGACACTTGTCCGTACACCGGCCTGTGTCTGTGTCAGATGGAACCGCTTGAACAGGAAATCGGGGACCCAGAACAGATAAAACCACCACACCCAGGTCGGGAAGATGTTGGCGCCCATATACCCCCAGGTTGCCCGTCGGCGGAACAGGCTCATCCAGGGGACGGACGCCGTCTCTGTCACGGGCGCACGCCCCTCCTCAACGTAGCTGCGCTCCGCCGGCGAAAGCCGGGGGTGCGTCTCTTTTTTTTTTTATGTTACGGCGAACAACTAGATCTACACCAGCCCGAGCGCCCCCGTCGCATAGAACGCCGTCGGCC
>CAXUCQ010000392.1:0-1501 GCA_964249295.1 uncultured Armatimonadales bacterium
GCGCCGCCGACCATGGTCGTGCTGCTGACCGACGCCGGGCCGCCGCCCGACCCGTTCGACCGGATGCCGGTCGGCGACGCGCTGAAGCTGCTGCTCGGGAGCCTGGACGACCGGCAGTGGGCCTTGCTGACCGGCGATGGGGGCCTGGGCATGGCCGACCTCGACGACGATCAGCGCCGACTCCTCGCGGCGTTCTTCCCCGACGGCGACCTGCAGATCTCCCCGACCCAGGGCGGGACGCCGGTCACGCTGAAGGCGGGCGATCTGCGACAGGCGCGGCTGCGCCTGGGGCAGCGGGCGCAGCTCAGCCTGCCCGTCGCGGGCCGCCCCGGCACCAGCGTCGGCGTCGCGCTGCCCGCGTCGCCCGGTGAGCCGCAGTACACCGCCTACTGGATGGACTGGGTCGACGGGTGGCGGACGACGCCGCCGGACACGCTCTGCGGCCTGCGCGTCCGCGACACCGTCCCCAACGCCCTCAAGCCGGCCGACCTGGACGCCCGCGACGCCGTCTGGCAGACCCGCCTCGACCCCAGCGGCGCGCGGACCGTCGGCGCGCTGATCGCCCGCATCGGCGCGGCGACGGGGGCGGAGCTGTACGCCGACCGGCGCTATGAAGGCCGCTCCGTCGTCGTCCTGGGGCGGGCAAGCGTCCCAGCGGGTGACCTGCTCCGCGCGCTGGCGCTCGGCGTGCGCGGTGCGTACCGCCGGGTGGGGCCGGCCTGGGGGCTGTCCAACGACCGGGTGGGGCTGTCCGCGCGGCGGGCAGGGCTGGGCCGCGTCGCAGAGGAAGCCGCCCTGCGGCGCGCGGGCGCCCTGCTGGACGCCGGGGACCGGCTGTTCACGCAGCGCGGCGGGATGAGCGGCCTGCCGGCGTGGGGCGACGCCGCGCCGACGGACGCCCAGGAGGCGCAGGCCGACCCGTCCGAGCGCTCACAGTTCCCCCTTTTCGGCGTGAACCTGGCGCTGACCTGGGCGCAGCTCACGCCGCCGCAGCAGGACCTCGCCCGCCGCGAGGCCGACGCATACCGGGCGCAGCAGGCGAACAACCCGTCGGCCTACCCGGTCACCCTGGGCGGCGCGTTTCAGCTCGCCGCGCGCCCGAGTCTGGAACTGCTCTCGCCCGCCGCGCCGGGACCCATCAAGATCAGCGGCAGTTGGGACTTCAGCCTGTTCCGGCCCTCGGGCACTGTCGAGGCGGCCTACTGGAAACGGGTGCAGCAGGCTCCGCACCCCGGCGCGGTGTCTGTGCGCGCCGCCCCGCCGTCCCCGTCCGCCCTGCTGGCGCGGTTCACACGCCGCGCGCTGCTCGCCCGGCCCCAAAGCGCCGGGGACGTGGACAGTCTCATCGCCGGCATGAAACGCTTGGGACTCAATCAGCTCTGGCTGGATGTTTTCTCGAACGGCAGGCCCACGGCGGGCGACGACGTGCTGGCCTGCGCGCTGGCGAAGACCAAAGGGACTGGCATCCTCGTCGTCCCGACGCTGAGTCTGCTGTCTTGGG
>CAXUCQ010000392.1:1511-2078 GCA_964249295.1 uncultured Armatimonadales bacterium
CGACCTGACCATTCTGGGGGAAACGTCGGCCCAGACCCAGGCGCGGCGGAACAGCGACTGGGCGATCCAGAGCGGCCTGACGCCCGCCGAGGCCGATAAACTGCCGCCCGCGCCGGTGTCCGTCTGCCCGGCGTCGCCGTCCGTCCAGGAAACGCTGCTGGCGCTGGTGCGGAAGCTGGCCGCCACCCCCGGCGTCGCCGCGCTCGCGCTGCGCGACACCGTCACGGACGGCTACGAGAACGAGGCGGGCAATGCCGGCGCGGACCCGCTGGGCTACACGGTGCCGCTGCGCTTGGCCTTTCTGCGCCGCCGCCATGTGGACCCGACGGACCCGCTCGGCGCGGGCCGCCCGTTCTTCGGCGGCGACCGGCCCGACACGTCCGTGCCGGAGTTCGAGGACGGGGCGGGGCCGGATTTGACGGGGGAGTGGGACGACCTGCGGCGGGACGCCGATGGCGCGGCGCGGCCGAGTCTGGCTACAGGTGAGCGTATGAGCCGACCTGCCGCGTCCCCGCCCCCTTCCGCCGCGCCCCAGAAGGCCTACGAGGTCATCCGCTCGCTGATCGC
>CAXUCQ010000392.1:2088-3456 GCA_964249295.1 uncultured Armatimonadales bacterium
GCCGGGCGCGGGGCGCCCACTGGACGCAGGACTGGTACGGCCTGTGGGCCGACCCGCGCGCCCCGCTGCCCGCCATGACGCAGGCGGCGATCTTCAGCCCGCCCGGCAACGACAACTTCGCCCCGCTCGCCCACTCCCAGAGTCCCGTGGCCGTGTACGCGCCGCCGCCCTGGGCCGTCGGGTCGCCGGAGGGCCTCGCCGCCGCCCTCCGAGACCTGAAGCCCGGCTGGGACGGGGTCGTCCTGGATGAGGGCGACCGGCCCGACGGCGCGGCGCTCGACGGCCTGCTCGCCCGGCCCGAAAAAATCGCCGTCCCCGCCCCGGCGCGGTGATTACGCCCCCGCGCCGCGCCTCACCTGCGGCCCTGGAGTCACCTGTGGCCCTGGAGGCCGACGGTGACGCACATCTCGCCCTGGGGCAGCGCGAGCGGGATGACGACGGCGGGGATGGAGACCGTGCTGATCTGGACGTCGCCGCCCTGGATGATGGTCGGGGGGGTGATGTCGCAGACCCAGCCGGCTTCCGACAAGTGCTGCATGGCGTGGCCGCTGATCATGTTGCCCAGCTCGCCCAGGGCGCTGGACGCCAGCGCGTCCAGGCCGTGGACCGGCTGGCCGCCGAGCATGGCCGAGGCGACGCCCTCCGCCGTCTGCAGAGACATGCCGTAGATGACCTGGCCCTGCACCTGGCCCGTCACGCCGCAGACGACGTTGCACTGCCGGCTGGTGAAGGTGGACGGCTGCGCCCGCATCGGCCCCAGGCCGGGCCGGCCCCCCAGCACCGCCTCCAGGACGGAGAACGAGGCGGTGACGAATGGATTGATGTGTTCTACGTTCACAGAAACGAAGCTCTTTCCCTGAGCGGGCGTCCGGCGGTGTCCCGTCCGCGTCGCGGCAGACGCGCCGCCGGGGCGGGGACTCCTCAGCCGCTACGCGGACTCCTCAGCCGCTACGCGGCTTCGAGCAGCGACAGGCGGGGCCTGCCGCTCGGGGCGTCCCCGCCGCCGACCTTGAAGCGGGCGACGGTCTCGTCCAGGGCGCGGGCCACGCCCGACAGCTCCTCGGCGCTGGCCACCATCTCCTCCACGCCGGCGCTCTGCCGGGCGGTCGTCCCCGCCACCGTCTGGATCGCCGCCGACACCTGCCCGGCGCTCGCCGACATCTCCTCCGCCGCCGCGCTGCTCTGCTCGACCACGGCGGCCACCTCGGCGATGGAGCGCGCCACCTCGTCGGCGCTCGCGCTCATCTGCCCCGCCGCCGCCTCGATGCTCTGCACCCGCCGCGACAGGTCGGCCACGGCGCCCTGAATCTCCCGCAGCGCGTCCCCCGCCTGTTCGGCCAGGGCCGTCCCCGCCGCCACGTCCCGCGC
>CAXUCQ010000393.1:0-3434 GCA_964249295.1 uncultured Armatimonadales bacterium
TAAGAAAGACGCGGGAAGAACGCTTATGCGATCACGAGGACGGGACGAGCGGCGTCGGGCCGCTCCAGGACTTCGGCGATGGCCGCGTCGCTGAGGGCGTCCGGGGCGGCGTCAAAGGTGATGCGCCCCCCCTTCAGGCCGACGATGCGGGTGCAGTAGCGTTTGGCGAGCGGCAGGTCGTGCATGGAAAAGACGACGGTGACGCCGCCGCGACGCACGAGGGCTTGCACGAGGTCCATGATCTCGTCCTTGGTCAGCACGTCCAGGTTGGCGGTCGCCTCATCGGCCAGGATGATCTCGGCGCCCTGGGCCATCGTGCGGGCGATGGCGACGCGCTGCTTCTGGCCGCCGGACAGGTCGCGCACGCGCCGCGCCTCCAGCCCCGCGAGGCCGACCTGGGCGATGCAGTCCCGCGCCAGCGCGACGTCGGCGGGCGCGAAGCGGTGCAGGCACGACGGCAGCGTCGCGGTGTAGCCCAGCCGCCCGATCAGCACGTTCGTGAGCACGGACAGCCGGTCCATCAGGTTGAACTCCTGGAAGATCATGCCGATCCGCCGCCGCAGCAGGCGCTTCCGCGCCTCGGGCAGCGCCCCCACGTCCTGCCCCAGCACCACGCAGGCGCCGCCGGTGGGCGTGACCAGGCCGTTCATGCAGCGCAGCAGCGTGCTTTTCCCCGCGCCGGACAGGCCGATCAGGCCGACGAACTCGCCGGCCTGCACGCGCAGGTCCACGCCTTGGAGCACGGGCAGGCCCTTCCGGTAGGCGTGTGTCAGGTTGTCGATGGCGATGACGTCGGTCATAGGCGCTGCCGAGGGGACCTCTCCCTACTTCTTCTGCTGATCGAGAGACTGGAGGCTCAGGCCCAGAATCTTCGCCTTGTCGCGGACGGAGTCAAACAGGGCATCGTCGGCGGGGACAATTTTATCCCAGCCGCCGCTCGGGACGGATTTCAGAGCCGCCTTGCCGTCGGCGTCGGTGTTGATCGTCCCCAGAGCGGCCTTAAGCTTGTCCACCGTCTGCGGGTCGAGGTTGCCGCGCACGACGATCATGCCGTTGGGGATGGGGTCCGTGGTGGCGATCACCTTGATCTGCTTCTGCTGGGCGGGGTCTTTGAGCGCGAGCGCGATGCCGCCCTCAAAGATCGCCCCGGCGTCCACGTTTTTGTTGAACACGGCCAGTACGCCCGCCGGGCCGGTGATGTTGACCTTCTGCAGGTCCTTGTCCGGGTCCACCCCGGCGGCCTTCATCATGCCCGCCGGGTACAGGTAGCCCGAGGTCGAGGTCACGTCGCCGAACGCGACTTTCTTGCCCTTCAAGTCTTTGAGGCCGTTGATGCCCGAGTCGGCCCGCACGTAAACCACGCCCTTGTAGGTCAGGCTGCCGTGGAAGTACGGCATCCCGATGGGGACTAAATGCTCCGGCGTGTTCTGGAACTGCTGCACGGCCAGGACATAGGACAGGGGGTTGAGATAGGCGGCGTCGATCTGGTCGGCCCGCAGCGCCTGCAGGATGCCGGAATACTCGGGCGTGACGAAGACCTCGCCGCCGGAGTAGCCGGACTTCTTGCCCAGATACTGCGCGAACGGCGTGAAGGCGCTTTTGAGCGTGTCGGCGTTGTCGAACGGGATGATGCCGACCTTGAGCGTCCCGCCTGCGGCGGACGCGCTGGGCGCGGCCCCCGGCGCGGGGCCGGACGACTTTGGGCCGCAGCCAGCGGCGACCAGGCAAAGAAGCGAAAGCAGGACGGGCAGCAAGGGGGCGCGACGTCGGTCTGTCATGGATCGGTCTGTCAAAGATTTGTCCGTCATGGGGTGGCGATGTCCTTCCGCGGATGCGCCTCAGGCTTGGCGGCGACAGCCTTCATTATGACACGCCGGGTTGCATTTCCGGCCCGCCTGTGGTATACTCTGTCGCATTCAATTTTCCGCGCCCGTGCCGCGCTGAGGAGTCCGAGACCGCCATGCCCAATATCAAGTCCGTCATCAAAGACGTCAAGCGCTCCCGCCAGCGCCAGGCGCGCAACCGGGCCGCCAAGTCGGTCATCAAGACCTACGTCAAGAAGGCCCACGTCGCCATCGCCGGCGCCCCCGCCGAGGAGATGACCGCCAGCGTGTCCAAGACCGTCAGCATCATCGACAAGGCCTGGAAGCGCGGCATCATCCACAAGAACGCCGCCGCCCGCCGCAAGTCCCGCCTGATGAAGCGCGCCGCCAAGGCGACGGCGGCACAGGCGTAAGCGGCCCTCACCCGGCTCGCCGAGGCTCGCCACCCTCTCCCGCAAGCGGGCGAGGGTTGAGGAAAAAGACTCTCTGGCCCCGCCCGCGCACCGCAGGAGAAGCGTCTAGAACAGATCTTCGACCCTCTCCCGCTTGCGGGAGAGGGTGGCGAGCCTCGGCGAGCCGGTGAAGGTCATCCCCCGCACAGATCCACCACCAGCAGGCGTAGGTTCGACGCCGGATCATCGCCGGGGGCGGACACGCCCAGCGCAGGAATCGGCGCGATCCCCTTCATCGCCATGTCGCTGGCCAGTGTCCGCGCGAGGGCATGCTGCAGTTTCTCGGCGTCCCAATTCCGCGCCTGCTGCTGCAAGCCGCGCATCCGGTAGGACTGGCGCTGCGTGATTCCCAGCATCTCGCCCGAGAGCAGAAGCTGCACGTCGGGCGGCAGGCGGTCCCCGGACAGGCGCTTGTCGGCCAGGAACTTGGCCGCCCACAACTGGCGCAGGTGCCGCGCCAGCATCACGAACGTCCGGGCGGCGACGCCGTCCGGCTTGTCCCCCACCCGCAGCATCTCGTCCACTTCACCCAAGGCCCGGCGCACGTCACGCCCCCCCACGGCGTCCAGCAGCGCGAAAATGTTCTCCTCGGCGCTCTGCGGGCTGACGGCGGCGGCGTCCGCCAGCGTGACGGTCGGACGCGCGCCGACATAAGCCAGCGCTTTTTCCAGTTCGTTCATCAACACGTGGAGATCGCCGCCTTTGCCGCCACCCCCACGGTCGGCGGCGACGGCCTTGGCCCGGTCGGTCAGTCGCCGCAGGGCCTCCGGCTCGATCGTCTTCCCGCGCGATTTGACCAGCGCCCGCGCGCGCGCCGCCAGGTCGCCCTCGGCGGGAGCGTCGCACAGCACAACGTGGCCAGCTTTGGCGACGGCCCCGGCCAGTTTGGCGCCCACGGTGCTGCGGCCTTTGACCTTACCCGCGTCGTACTCCGGCGCCCCCGCGACCAGGACGAGCAGCGACCGCTCCCCCAAGCTCCCCAGGCCTGCGGCCAGAAGGTCCTGATCGTCCTTGCCCAGCCGATGCACGTTGGTGACGATGACGACGCGCCGCTCGGACAGCATCGGCATCCCGGCCGCCGACGACAGCGCCTGACGCGCGAACTCGGCGTCGCCGCCGCCCGCAGAAGGCGCGTCACGTTCCTCGCGGTCGAAGTCGG
>CAXUCQ010000394.1:0-544 GCA_964249295.1 uncultured Armatimonadales bacterium
CCCGCTTCCAGCCGCTCGACGCCGCCTGGGTGGCGCTGCCGGCGATCCTGTTCGCCGGCCTGTCCTGGGCTGCCGGGAGCCGCCGGGCCGCCTGCCTCCTGGTGGGCGTGGGGATGGTCGTCCTGACATACCTATTCGGGTGGCGCGCGTCGGGCCGGCCTGCGGGCCTCATCGCCGGATTGCTGCTGGCGACCAGCGGCGCCTTTGCCGCTGCGGCGTTCCGCAGCCTGCCGCTGGACCTGTCCGCGTTGCTGACGTTGGCGGCGCTGCTCGCCTTTTTCGCCGCCGCCGTGTGGTTCCGCCCTGAGTGCGCGCTGCTGGGCCTGCTCCTGCTGGCGTTCACTTTTGTCCAGCACCGCCGAAGGGCGTGGCTGGGCGCGATCCTGTTCCTGGTCCCCGCCATTCTGGCCGCTGTCTATGCCGGGATGTTTGGACACGCGGGGTGGCTCCCGGTCGGGTTCGGCTTCCATGCGACGCTGTGGGCCTGGCTCGGCGCCCCGGCGACGCTGTTCACCGCCTGGTTCCTGCTGCCGTTCTTCGGGGA
>CAXUCQ010000394.1:622-3422 GCA_964249295.1 uncultured Armatimonadales bacterium
CCCTGGTCCTGTGGGCGGCGCTTTACGCCGCTCTCGCATCGACACTGACCGTCCGGCACGAGGCCGGGGCCGCCGCGATGCTGGTCCCGTTCGTGCCGCTGTGGTTCCTGCTCGCCGGTACGGGCCTCGCGCGCCTGCTGCCCCTCATGACCGGCGACCTCCCGATCCCCGCCCTGCGCTACGCCGTGGCGACCCTGGCGGTCCTCTCCCTGATCGCCATGCGCGCCCGCGTCGAGTGGCCGAGCTGGTCCCGGCACGCGACCGTCCCTCCGCCATTGGCAGGCGCACGACCTTCCGCAGCGGCTTTACCGCTGCAAGCCCTGTCTGAGCCGGTGTCTACTCCCCCCGCCATCGCGCCGCCCGTGGCTGCCATGCCAGTCTTAATCTCGCCGCCAAAGCCAAAGCCGCACAAGCCGGTGATCGCCCACCGCCCGAACACGGTTCTCAAAGCGGCCCAAGCCAAGCCCGCGAAACCGAAGATCGCCAAACCGCCGGTGCGCCTGTACGTCGTGAAGAACGGCAGGCTGGTCCATCGATCTCGATGGGCGGTCCAATGGGACATGACTCATCCACACCCGTAGGGCGCCGACAAAAAACAGAACGACGACACGCGAGAACGGCCTGCCTTTGGCGGCAGGCCGTTCTCATTCGAAAGACAACAAAGTCTGTATGTCGTACTCGGCTAGCTGACTGCGCCCGTTCAGGAACGCCAGCTCGATCAGAAAGCTGAACCCGACGACCCTGCCGCCAAGCTGCTCGACCAACTTCGCCGATGCGCTCGCCGTGCCGCCGGTCGCCAGCAGGTCGTCGATGATCAGCGCCCGCCGACCCGGCTGCAGGGCGTCGCGATGCACCTCCACCACATTCGTCCCGTATTCCAGCGAATACTCCTGCCGGAGAGTGTGGTAGGGCAGCTTCCCGACCTTGCGGACCGGGACAAAACCCACACCCATCGCCAGGGCGACCGGCGCTCCGAACACGAACCCGCGCGACTCGACCCCAACGATGACATCCGGCGCCCGTGACGACGCCCACCCCACGAATCGGTCGACGACCTCCTGGAAGGCCGGCGCGTCCGCCAAAACGGGTGTGATGTCTTTGAACAGGATGCCGGGCTGCGGGAAATCCGGGATGTCGCGGACCAACCGGGCCGCCAGGAGGTCAGCCATTCTTGCCACCGACTTTAGAAAACGATGGGGCCGTCAAAGCCGCCTCCCGAATCGATCACCAGGCCGTTGCCGTTGTCGCTAAAGCCGCCGTTGCCATAGCCGCCGTTGCCGTAGCCGCCGTTGCCGTAGGGGCTGAAGCCGCCGCCGAACCCGTCCATGCCGCCGTTGTAACCGCCGTAGGGATCGGCATAATCGTAGCCGCTGCTCATGGAGGGATCCCCGTAATTACCGTATGGGGAGTAGCCGTTGGGCGCATACCCGTTGTTGGCCCCTTGCGGATTCGCGGCCTGCTGGCTCGCCGCCTGCTGGTTCGCGGCGGCCTGATCGGCGGCGGCCTGGGCCGCCCGTTCCGCAGGGGTCGGGATGTGCGCGTAGTAGACGTCGGGCAGTTCCGTGATCGGCGAGCCGCCGTTGGTGTGGTCGATGACCTTGCCACCGAGCTGATGCCCGCCCAGCCGGGGCGTCATCGCATAAAACACTTTCCAGCGGGTGTGCGTCTGCGCCGCGATCTGCTGCGCGGCGCCGTCCGCCCCGAGCTGAGTCCCCGACAGCGTGACGCTGCCGCTGATGTCCGCCGGGAGCCGCACCGTGGCGTCGTCCACAGCGGCCACCATCGAGATCGCCTGTTCGGCGGACACTGTCGTCGCAGGGAACACGACCAGTGCGTTCGCATCCACTTTCGGGGCCGGCACGTCCTGCCCGTCCGCCACCCTGCTGACCACGTAGGTCTTAGTAAAGTCCGCGCCGACGGCGTTCGCCAGCGTGTTCACGGCCTCCAGCCGCGCCCCCGCCGCGTCCGCATCCGTCAGAGTGAAACTGACGTACTGAGTCGGCCCGAAGTCACCCTTGAAGACGATGTTGACGCCGTACTTCTCGCCGATCTGCCGGGCCGCGTCCAGCGCGGACACGTTGTCCAGCGCCAGCGGCGCGGCGTGGGCAGGGAGCGTCGCATAGGCCATCGCCAAGGTCGCAAACCCGCAGGAGACCAGACGCAGTTTTCGCAGCGGTTTCATCGGTAGACACCTCCAAAGCGCGTCGTCGAAGCGCGTTTCTTGCTGTCAATGTTCCCGGATTACCGGCGGTGCAAACGAACACCAGGGTTGTGTCATTTCAGGCGGCGGCGACGATGGCCGCGAAATCCGCCGCCTTCAGGCTGGCCCCGCCGATCAACCCTCCGTCGATGTTGTCGCGGGACAGCAGGTCGCGGGCGTTGTCGGGCTTCATCGACCCGCCGTACTGGACACGGACCTGAGCGGCGACGACGTCGCCATAGCCCTCCCGCACGGCGTCACGCACGACGCCGCAGACCCGGTCGGCCTCGTCGGCGGCGCAGACCTCCCCGGTCCCGATCGCCCAGACAGGCTCATAGGCGAAGACGACGCGCGAGCCGACCTGCTCCGCGTCGATGTCGCGCAGCGCGTGGGTCGTCTGATGCCGCACGACAGAGTCCGTGTGTCCCGCCTGACGCTCTTCCAGCGTCTCGCCGACGCAGATGATCGGCATCAGTCCCGCCGCCAGCAGCGCCTGCGCCTTGAGGTTCACGCCCGCGTCCGTCTCGCCGAAGCACCCCATCAGGTCGGGCGTCATGCCCCCGTCGGCCACCCCGAAGCGCCCCCGCGTCTCCGAATGCC
>CAXUCQ010000395.1:0-3407 GCA_964249295.1 uncultured Armatimonadales bacterium
CGTGCGTGCCATGCTCGACTCCCGGCTGGCCGCGCCGCAGACGGCCCCGACGCTGGTGACCCAGGCGGCGGCCCTGCTGCGCCGCGCACTGCGCCTCGACATCAGCGGCGCGTACCGGGTCACTTCGGACCGGCCGCGCTGCCTGTCCCTGGCGGCGACCGAGGGCCTGCCGCCGGAGTTCGCCGACGTCGCCCAGGCGCTGCCGCTCTCGGACTACGACCAGGTCGCCGACCTGCCCTACAACGACGCGCACGGCTCCTGCTACGGCGACTTCTTCGCGCCCGTGGTCGGCGCGTTCGGCGTCCGCTCCTGGCTCGTGGCGAGCCTGACCGACCCCGCCTCGCGGCGCTTGGTCGGCGCGATCCTGCTGGGCAGCCGGGACGGCAGGCGTTTCGGCGGGGACGAGACCGCCCTCGTCCTGTCGCTGGCGGCGGCCGTGTCCGCCCATCTGGCCGCGTGTCTTTTGGAGGAGAACGATCATGGACTGGCTCCACTCGATCAGGCAGCATAGAACCGCAGCCGCGACGCCGACGGTCACACCCCCGCCGCCCGCCGCGCCGACGCCGGCCCGCGTCTTCCGGTCCCGGCAAGAGAAAGGCGGGCGAGAATGCCCGCCTTTCCACCACCCGCGTCTTGCCGCTTCTCAGCCGTCACCCGTGTGAAAGCGCGGCGGCCGGGATGTCCTGCGTCGCGATGCCCGGCCCCTGCCAGGTGACGTGCAGGATGGCATCGCCGCCGCCCTGGAAATACAGCACGGTGATCCGGTGCCTGCCGGGGGCGAGCGCGACGGTTCCTGTGGAGGTCGCCGCGCCGTGCAGGCCGTCGTTGTCCACCACGGGCTGTCCGTCGATGGCGAGCGTGCTGCCGTCGTCCGACGTCGTGCCGAAGGTGTACAGGCCCTGAGCGGGCGCGTCCACATACCCCTCGAACTTGAACCCGAAGTCGGTGTCCCGCGTGTGCGGCGTCAGGCGGAAGTCGGGGACGGCCCCGGTCGCCGCCGGGGTCTGGCCGCTGAAGCCCGCCACGTTCTGGAACGACGCCTCGTAGTAGGAATACGTCAGCCCCGGCGTGACATTGGCCGGCTTCTGCGCGGGCAGCGGCGTCAGCCGCGTGAACGTCGCCGCGCTGACCGGACTCGGCGGCGTGTGCGCGGCGAACGTCCGCGCCTGCACGGTCGTCGTGTCCCTCACGGCGAACGGGCCTTTGTAGAGGGCCGACTCCCCAGTGGGGGCGGAGCCGTCCGTCGTGTACCGCACCGGCACGCCCGCCGCCGGAGGCTTGATCGTCACTTCCGCCTGTGGGTAGAACGAGAACGCCCCGCCGCCCCCCGGCAGGATCAGCGGCGCGTGCGTCAGCCCCTGATAGACCGCGCCCGCCAGCAGGACGTAGCCGGCGTCGTTGGGGTGGACGCCGTCCGCGAAGTCGGCGGGGTCGCTCGGCACCTGCCCGTGCACGTCGATGACCGCCGCGCCCTTCTGCGCGGCGACCCGTCGGATCAGGGGGATCTCCGCCGTCACGACGGGTTCGTTGATGCCGTAGTTGGGCCTGGGGACGGGCGTCGGCAGGCAGACGTACAACCGGGGGTGGGCCGGCAGCGCGGCGTAATAATCCAGCAGGGCGGCGTAGTCGGCGGCGAACTCGTCCTGATGCACCCAGTTCTGCGGCTTGGAGTCGTTGGCGCCCAGCATGACCACGACGACGTCCGGGGCGAAGGCGGCGCTCGCCGCGTAGCCGCCGCGCTGCCAGTACGGGCTGTCGCCGTGCTTGAGCAGCGTCGCGCCGCTTTCGCCGAAGTTGCCGACCACGTACTGCGGGCCGAGCATCTTGGCGAGCAGGCTCGGGTAGTTGCGCGCCGCGCCGCTCGCGCCGACCCCGGCCGTGATGCTGTCGCCGACGCAGGCCACTTTCAGCGGCACGCCGTCGGGCGATGGCGCCGGAAACCCGGCGGCCTTCACCGTGGGCGTGGCGGCCTGGGCGACCGTCGGCGTCATCCACAGACAGCCGGGAGCCGCGAAAAGCGCGGTCCAGAGCGTGGTCGCCTTTAGGCGCGCTGATGTTTTCTTTTTCATGTCCCCTGTGTGTTCCTTCTGCGTCCGCTGTCAGCGGCGGTCTAAAGACTATTATAACGCATCAGGGCGTAAAACACTCAGTCGGCAATCCAAGAGGGCGGCGCGGTCGGCGTTGCCTCGGCTGGGCGCTCGGAGGCGCCCCCTGATCCACCACTGCCCCATCACTGCCGCCCCGCCTGCAATCAGGTATAATGAAAGGCATAATGGCAGACACCCCCATCAAAGATAAAACAACGGATAACCAGAGCGACATCCGCAACTTCTGTATCATCGCCCACATCGACCACGGCAAGTCCACCCTCGCCGATCGCCTGCTCGAAGAGACCGGCACGGTCCAGCACCGGCACATGCAGGAGCAACTGCTCGACTCCATGGACATCGAGCGCGAGCGCGGCATCACCATCAAGATGGCCGCCGTCCGCATGAGCTACCAGGCCGACGACGGACACACCTACGAACTCAACCTCATCGACACCCCCGGCCACGTGGACTTCACCTATGAAGTCTCCCGGTCACTGGCGGCCTGTGAAGGGGCCGTCTTGGTCGTCGATGCCGCACAAGGCGTGGAAGCCCAGACACTCGCCAACGTCAACCTGGCGATGAACAGCAACCTGGAGATCATCCCGGTTATCAACAAGATCGACCTGCCCGCCGCCGAACCGGACCGCGTGGCCGAGGAGATCGAGGAAGTGCTGGCAATCGACGCCACGATGGCGATTCGGGCCAGCGCCAAGGCCGGCATCGGGACACACGAGATCTTAGAAGCCGTCGTCCACAACGTCCCCCCGCCCCACGGCGACCCGAGCAAGCCGCTCCGGGCGCTGGTCTTCGACAGCCACTTCGACGCCTACCTCGGCGTCGTCGCGTATGTCCGCGTCGTGGACGGCGAGGTGCAGCCCGGCACCCAGATCAAGATGCTCGCGACGGGCAAGACGTTCGAGGTCACCCAGGTCGGCATCTTCCAGCCGCGCATGAAACCCATCGACAAGCTCTACACCGGCGAGGTCGGCTACATCGTCGCCAGCATCAAGACCGTCGGCGAGTGCCGCGTCGGCGATACGATGACCCTGGCCCACGGCGGCACGACCGAGGCCCTGCCCGGCTACCGGCAGGCCAAACCCGTCGTCTTCTGCGGCCTGTACCCCGTGGACAGCAGCCAGTACCAGGACCTCAAAGAAGCCCTGGGCAAACTGCAGATGAACGACGCCGCGCTGACCTACGAGCCGGAGTCGTCGGCGGCCTTGGGCTTCGGCTACCGCTGCGGCTTCCTGGGCCTGCTCCATCTGGACATCGTGCAGGAGCGCCTGGAGCGCGAGTTCAACCTGACGCTGATCGCGA
>CAXUCQ010000396.1:0-325 GCA_964249295.1 uncultured Armatimonadales bacterium
CCCCGGACCCTCACCCCCGCCCAGCAGGAGACCCTGCGCCTGCTCGCGCGCCAGGTGTCCAGCCAGATCAATGCCGCCCGCCGCGTCGTCGAGATGGAACGATTGACGGCGGAGCGCGAGCGGCTGGTCGGCGAGCGCGAGCGGGCGGAGGCGGAGCGCCTGCGCCTGGCGGCCATCGTGGAGTCCTCGGCGGACGCTATCGTCGGGACGGACCTGGACGGCAGGATCACGTCCTGGAACGAGGGCGCGGAGCGGCTCTACGGCTACACGGCGGCGGAGATCGTCGGACGCCACCAGACCACGCTGGTCCCCCCAGGCGAGGCCC
>CAXUCQ010000396.1:335-3406 GCA_964249295.1 uncultured Armatimonadales bacterium
CCGTCATCGCGCACGGCCGGGTGGAAGGGCTGGAGGTGACACGCCGGCGCAAGGACGGCGAACAGATCCACGTCGCCGTCACCCTCTCGGTGATCCGTGACGCGGCGGGCCGCATCGTCGGCGCGTCCTCCGTCGGCAGGGACATCACCGCCCGGAAACAGACCGAGGCCGCGCTGGAACGGGAGCGCGAGTTCACGCGGGCGCTGCTCGAAAGCCTGCAGGAAGGAATCGTCGCCTGCGACGAGAACGGCGCCCTGTCCCTGTTCAACCGCGCCGCCCGCGAGTTCCACGGCCTGCCCGTCGAGCCGGTCACGCCCGAGCGATGGGCCGAGCATTTCGACCTGTACGGGGCCGACGGCCTGACGCCGCTGGCGACGCGCGACATCCCGCTGTTCCGCGCCCTGCAGGGCGAGGTCGTGCGCGACGCCGAGATGACCATCGCGCCGAAGTTCGGCCCCGCCCGCACCCTGCTCGCCGGCGGGCGTCGCATCGTCGGCGCGCAAGGCGAGACTCTCGGCGCGGTGGTCGCCATGCACGACGTGACCGAGCGGCGCAGGGCCGAGCGGGAGTCGGCGCGGCTCGCCGCCATCGTCGAGTCCGCCGAAGAAGCGATCCTGGCCGCCACGCTCGACGGCACCATCGTGACCTGGAACAAAGGGGCGGAGCGGTTGTACGGCTTCGCCGCCGCCGAGATGATCGGCCGGAATGCTTCCACACTGGCGGGACCCGGCCAGCAGTCCCCCATCCCCGGCGTGGTCACGCGCCTGCTGCGCGGCGAGACAATCGAACCGATGGACGTGACGCGCGTCCGCCGGGACGGCGCCCGGTTCTGCGCGTCGCTCTCGTTCTCCCCGCTGCGCGACGCGGCGGGCCGGACCGTCGGCCTGTCCTGCGTCGCCCGCGACATCACGGCGCGCAAACAGGCGGAGCAGGAGCTGGCCGAGACGCACGCGGCGCTGGCCGAGAGCGAGGCGCGTCTGCGCCGCCTGACGGACGCCGCCTTTGAGGGCATCGCCGTCAGCCACGACGGCGTCCTGATCGATGTCAACCCCGCCTTCGCCGCGCTGTTCGGCTGCGAGCAGCCGGCCGAGATGGTGGGCGTGCTGGCGACCCAGGTCTGCGCCCTGTCGTCACGCGCCCTGGTACAGCAGAAGATCGCCGACGGCGACGAAAGGCCTTACGAGGCGACGCTGCAGCGGCGGGACGGCACCACGTTCCAGGCCGAGGTCCGGGCGCGGCAGGCCTTCCTGGGCGGGCGCCCCGTGCGCATCACCGCCGTGCGCGACATCGCCGAGCGCACCCTCATGGAGCAACAGCTGCGCGACAGCCGGGCGCGGCTGGCCGAGGCCCAGCGCGTCGCCCGCATCGGCAGTTGGGAGTACGAGGTCGCCACGGGCCGGATCGCCTGGTCGGACGAGCTGTTCCGCCTCTTCGAGATGGACCCGGACGGGGGCGAGCCGGCCTTCGACGCGCTGATGGCCCGCTACCACCCGGACGACGTGCCGACGCACCAGGCGGTCCACGAACAGGCCCTGCGGGACGGACTGCCCTACGAGTTCGACATCCGCATCCGGCGGCGGGACGGCTCGGCCCGCTGGGCGCACGCCATCGGCCGGGGGACGACCGACGACGCGGGCCATGTCGTGCGCCTGTTCGGCACCCTGACCGACATCCATGCGCGCAAGGAGATGGAGGCGGCCCTCCACGAGCGCGCCGAGCGTCTGCACCGCAGCGAGGCGGGGCTGCGGGCGCTGCTGGAGGCCGCCCCCGTGATCCTGTACGCGGCGGACGCGGACGGCGCGCTGACGCTCTCCGAAGGGGCGGGCCTGGCCGCGCTCGGCCTCCAGCCCGGCGAGGCCGTCGGGCGCTCCGTCTTCGATTTCAGCGGCGGGGACGCGCAGAACGAGCAGAACATGCGGCGGGCGCTGTCCGGCGAGGAGGTCTCCTATGACACGCGCATCTTCGGCCTCTGCCTGCACATCGAGCTGCGCCCCCTGCGGGACGAAGCGGGGGCGGTCACGGGGTTCATCGGCGTCTGCTTCGACCTGACCGAGCGGGTCGCCTCCGAGGAGCGCTTCCGGGTGCTGTTCGAGCAGTCCTCGGACGCCCACCTGCTGTGCGGGCCGAACGGCATCGTCGACTGCAACGACGCCACCCTCGCCCTGCTGGGGTGCCGGGACAAGGCGCAGGTGCTCTCGCTCCACCCCAGAGTTTTTTCCCCCGCCTTCCAGCCCGACGGCAGGCCCTCGGACGAGAAGAGCAAGGAGATGGAGAGCTTGGCGCGGGAACGGGGCAGCCACCGCTTCGAGTGGACACACCGCAAGCTCAACGGCGAGGAGTTCCCCGTGGAAGTGACGCTGACGCCCGTCACCCTGGCGGACGGCCCCGTCATGCTCGCGGTCCTGCACGACCTGACCGAGCGCAAACGGGCCGAGGAGCGCATCCGGGACCACGCCATCGTGCTGGAGTTCCAGAAGAACGAGTTGGAAAGGACCAACGCGGAGCTTGCGGCGCTGGCGACGACGGACGGGCTGACGGGGCTGAGCAACCACCGTGCCTTCCAGGAGCGGCTGGCCGACGAGGTGGCCCGCGCCGCCCGCTACGGCCTGCCCGTGGCGCTGATCGTGCTGGACGTCGACCACTTCAAGCAGTTCAATGACGCGCACGGCCACCCCGCCGGGGACGGCGTGCTGCGCGCCGTGGCCGGCGTCCTCCAGAGCGGCGCGCGCGACACGGACATCGTCGCCCGGTACGGCGGCGAGGAGTTCGTGCTGGTGCTGCCCCAGACCGACCTCGACGGCGCGGCGCGCGTCGCCGAGCGCCTGCGGGCGGCGGTGGAAGGACACCCGTGGCCCGTGCGGGCCATCACCGCCTCCTTCGGGGTCGCCGTCCTGTGCCTGGGCGAAGAAAGCGGCGCCGGCCTGATGGCCCGCGCAGATGGGGCTTTGTACCGGTCCAAGGCGGCGGGCCGTAACCGCGTGACATGCGCCCCCAGACTGGCCGCGCCCTCCGAAGCGCCTTCAAGCAGCCCGGCTCCTCAGTAGTCGCGCCTCTGCAACAGACCTCTTGCA
>CAXUCQ010000397.1:0-3406 GCA_964249295.1 uncultured Armatimonadales bacterium
CGCAGGACGGCGTCGGGGACGCCGATCTTGCCGACGTCGTGCAGGAGGGCGGCGACGGCGATGGCCTGGCGCGCGTCCTCGTCCAGCCCCAGCTCTTGGGCGATCTGGAGGCTGTAGGCGAGCACGTCCTCGGAGTGGCGTCGGGTGTAGCGGTCCTTGGTGTCGACGGCGGTGACGAGGGCGGTGAGCATGGCGAAGCCCTTGGCGGACGCGGCGGGCAGGCGCGCGCGGAGGCCGTCGATCAGGTCGTCCGCCTCGCCCCCGCCGCTTTTGGCGCGGCGCAGGCGCGCGTCGGCCAGGGCCACCACGTCGGCGCGGCTGGCGGCCTCGTCCGGGAACACGGCCAGGCCCAGGGCCGCGCCGATGGGGATGGCCTGCTCGTAGCCGGGCGGGCGGTGGCCGATGTGCGCCAGGCGTTCGCGCAGCCCCGCCGCCAGTTCGTGGGCCTCGGCGGCGCCGGGCAGGAGCAGGACGAACTCGTCGCCGCCGAAGCGGGCGAGGGTGTCGTAGGAGCGGCACCCCAGGCGCAGGGCGTCGGCCACCTGCCGCAGGACGTCGTCGCCGGCCGCGTGTCCGTAGGCGTCGTTGAAGAACTTGAAGTTGTCCAGGTCCAGCAGCGCCACGGCCAGCGAGCCGCCCTCGCGCTGCGCCCGGTCGGCTTCCTGTTCCAGCTTCTTCTGGAACGCGCGGTGGTTGAGCAGGCCGGTCAGGGGGTCGCGGTCCGCCCGCTCCAGCGCCTCGGCCAGCGCCCGCTCGCGCTCGGACTCGAGCGCCCGGCGCGCGGTCACGTCGCGGCTGATCCCCATGACGTACCGGCACCGCCCCGACTCGTCCGAGATCGGCGTCAGGGTCGTTTCCACCTGCAAGACGCCCTTCTGGAAGGAGATCTGCGCCTCATAATGGATCGGCCGCCCGGAGGCGATGGCCCGGTCGTACTGGGCGGAGACGCGCGAAAGGGTCGGCTCCGGCAGGACGTCGCGGATGTCTTTGCCGATGATGTCGGCCTCCGTCCGCCCCGTCTGGGCCAGCAGGGCCGCGTTGACCGTCCGGTACCGCCTGCCGCCGTCCGGCGTCAGCTCGACCAGGAACATCAGGTCGGAGGCCGTGTTGTAGATCAGCGACAGGTGCTGCTCGTTGTCGCGCAGATGCTGCTGCAGCTCCCCCTCGCGCCGCCGGGCGTCGGCCCGCTCGGCTTCCTCGGCGTCGTGCCGCGCGGAGACGTCGCGCTGGATCGAGACCCAGTGCGTGTACCAGCCGGTCTCGTCGGCGACGGGGCGGATGTTGAGCTGGGACCAGAACGGCGTGCCGTCCTTGCGGTAGTTGAGCAGCTCGACCTCGACGGGCTGCCACGCTTGCAGCCGGCGGCGCAGGACGGCGCGCGTCTCGGGGCTGGTGTCCGGCCCCTGGAGGATGCGCGGCGTTCTGCCCAGGATCTCTTCGGGCGCGTAGCCCGTCATGCGCGTGAAGGCGTCGTTGACGTAGACGACGCGCGGGCCGGGTCCGTCGATCGGCTCGGCCTCGCTGATGAGCACGACGTCGTTGGCGTTCTCGACCGCCGCCGCCAGCAGCCGCAGCCGCTCCTCGGCGGCTTTGCGGGCGGTGATGTCGGTGGCGACCCCGAGGAAGTCGCCGGTCTGTCCCTGCCCGTCCCGGAGCGCCGACCCCGTGCTGTGGTGCCAGCGCCAGGCGCCGTCGCGGTGGCGGACGCGGTATTCGACGCCCTGTTCGGACGCGCCGGTGGTCAGCGCCCGCCTCAGGGCGGCGGCGCAGCGCGGCGCGTCGTCGGGGTGGACGAAGGCGGCGAAGGACGCGCCCACCACCTCGTCGATGGGGTGGCCCAGGAGCGCGGTCCAGGTCGGCGACACGTAGCGGAAGGCGCCGTCGGGGCCGACCGTGTAGACGACGGCGTTGACGTTCTCCAGGATCGTCCGCATCCGCCCCTCGCCGGCGCGCAGGGCGTCCTCGGCGCTTTTTCTGGCGTCCTCGGCCTGCTTCTGGGCCGACAGGTCGCGCAGGAACGCGGTGAAGGCGACCTCCGACTCGCCGCGCAGCGGCACGATGGTCAGCTCGGCGGGGAACTCCGCCCCGTCGCGGCGCAGGGCGGGGACCTCGATGCGCGTGTTCAGGACAGGCCCCTCGCCCGTCGCCAGGAAGTGCGCCAGCCCCCGCTCGTGGGCGGCCCGCAGGGGTTCGGGGATGATGAGCGCGGGCAGCGTCCGCCCCAGCGCCTCCGCGCGCGTCCACCCGAACGTCTTCTCCGCCGCCGGGTTCCACTCCGAGACGCGCCCCCCGGCGTCGATGGTGATGATGCAGTCGAGCGCGCCCTCCAGGATGGCGCGGCCCCGGCGCTCGCTCCAGCGCAGCGCCGCTTCGGCCCGCTTGCGCGCCGTGATGTCGCGCGAAACGCCGATCAGCCCCAGCGCGCGGCCGTCCGGCGCGCGGTAGACGTCTTTGGTGGTCAGGACGGTCCGGGTCAGGCCGGCGACGGTCTCGGTGTCTTCATAGGTCTGCGATTGTTCCGTTTCGAGCAGGCGCCGGTCGTTTTCGCGGGACTGGCGAGCGGTCTGGGCAGGGACGAGGTCCGTGTCGTCGCGGCCCAGGATCTGGTCGGGCGCGTGGCCGAGCATCGCCGCGCCCGCCGCGTTGATCAGGGTGTAGCGGCCTTGCAGGTCTTTGACGAAGACGGCGTCGGTGGTGCCGTCGATGACGGCCCGCAGCAGCCCGTGGCTGTCGCGGAGGGCTTCCGCCATGCGGGTGCGCTCCGCGAGGGCCTGCCCCTGCTCGGCGGCCTGCCGCCGCAGCGCCATCTGCGCGACCACCAGCCGGCCCAGAGACAGCAGGGCCGCGTGCTGCTCCGGGGTCAGGGCGCGGGGCCGCCGGTCGATGACGCACAGCGAGCCGAGCGCGTGTCCCTGGGCGGTGACGAGCGGCACGCCGGCGTAGAAGCGGATGTGGGGTTCGCCCGTGACCAGCGGGTTGTCGGCGAAGCGCGGGTCTGAGAGCGCGTCGGGGACGAGGAACATCTCGCGCCCCGCGATGGCGTGGGCGCAGAACGAGACGTCGCGCGTGGTCTCGCAGGCGGAAAGCCCGACGCGGGACTTGAACCACTGCCGGTCCTCGTCCACGAGGCTGACCAGGGCGATGGGCGCTTCGCAGATCCGCGCGGCCAGGCGGGTGATGTCGTCGTAGCCCTGTTCGGCCTCGGTGTCCAGGATGTCGAGCGCGCGCAGGGCGGCGAGCCGGTCGGCTTCGGCGCCCAGGGCGGGGGCTTCTTCCCCGGAAGAGGGGATGGCTTGGCGTTGGTCGGCGGGTGACATGGGGCCACAGCGACTTTCTAACTTGTGATTGCTGCCGTCGATGATCTGTCTTGATTATGCCTTTTTGCGAGGGAATCTTTAGTGGGGAG
>CAXUCQ010000398.1:0-3399 GCA_964249295.1 uncultured Armatimonadales bacterium
AGTGGCCCAAGCGTTGCCTGCTTTTCATGCCTGGCACTGTACGTCCAAAGAAACACAAGTATGGACCTGAGCATAAGCTCCAACTAACAAGTGCGGTCATAACGCCCAATACACTGTCGAACGGTCCTGCCATCATGGCGTTTCTTTTGGCAGGTGGTGAGCGGCCCTTCCGCTCGAATGGCAAACATCAATGGGCTGTACATCACATTTATGATGGTCAACACCCTGCCTCCGCGACATCATCATGTTCGCGGGCCGTTGTTGATGGTAATCACTTCACCCAGGCTGCCGGACTAGTGGCTGTTCACCCTGTAGCTCACGCTTTGGCAGATGAGGTGGCGTACTTCGCATGGTTACTCAGGTATGAAGCCTATTGTCGCTTCGGCTTTGATCCAGATAAAGCGTTTGCTGCTTACGCCTGTGGTTCCTAGCACATCTCGCGCACTGATGCTAAATGGCACCCTTTCTCGTCGTAAGAGGCTTTGTTATAATCTCGGTTGATGAGCGTGTTGGTTAGGCGCTCCGTCATAATGCTGTAGTTGTTACAGGATAGACAAAGAGGGAAAACGATGGAGAAAGTTTGGATGTATGTTGATGGGTTCAATTTCTACTATGCCATTAAAAACAGTGGCTTTCCTATTTGGTTAGGTTGGTGTGACTTCAGAAGGCTTGCCGAACACCATATTATCGGCACCGGCTCTACCTTAGAGCGTATCAAATACTTCACGGCACCCGTTGGGGATTTAGGACAGTATGGTGAAGAATACAGACAAGAAAGGTGGTTGAAGGCAGTAACAACGATCAGCGGTTTAGAGGTGATAGAAGGCTTCTACACCAAGGATGATTCAAAGAACCGTACTGAAAAGCAGACTGACGTTAATATCGCGGTGGAACTACTTCGGGACGCTATCCGCCCAAATGGTTTTGACGTTGCCGTTCTGGTTTCGGCAGACATAGACCTGGCACCTGCCGCACATGCTGTGCAGAACAGGTTGCCTTGCCATAAACCAGTTCACGTCTGGATGCCGCTTTCACGACCACCTTGGCGCTGGCGGGAGTTGAGCAGAACCGATGGTGTCCAGTGTCATGAGATTGAACCGGGGATGCTTATGGACAGCAGACTTGATGACAGGATAATCACGAATAAAGGGCCTATTGATTGTCTGCCACAGTGGAGAATGCCGCAGAAGTGACGCTTTAGGTAGTGCCAATCTGCATAACGGTATTTATCAAGCTTGTGACTCACTATCAGACGTTCATCAACAAAACGGCCCACGCACCATAAATGCGTGGGCCGTTTTCTGTGTTCAGATGCGAGCTTAGGCGGGCTTGATCTCGACCTTGGCGCCTTCGGCCTCCAGCTTGGCCTTGAGGGCGTCGGCGTCCTCTTTGTTCAGGCCCTCCTTGACGTTCTGCGGGGCGCCTTCGACCAGGTCCTTGGCTTCCTTCAGGCCCAGGCTCGTGGCCTCGCGGACGGCCTTGATGACGTTGATCTTCTTCTCGCCCGCGCCGGTCAGGACGACGTTGAACGAGGTCGGGGCCTCCTCGACGACCGGGGCGGCGGTGCCGCCGCCGGTGGGCGCGGCGGCGACCGGGGCGGCGGCGGTGACGCCAAACTCGTCCTGGAGCTGCTTCACGAATTCGCTCAGTTCGAGCACGGTCATGCTTTTGATGGATTCCATCAGGGCGGCGGTGTCGGCCATTTTCGTATTCTCCTAGTGTTTCAGTGTCGGTTTGTTATGCGGACGCTTCGGTCCCACCGCCCTGTTTGTCGGCGATGGCCTGGAGCGTGAAGACGAAGTTCGAGAGGATGCCGTTGAGCGTCCCGACCAGCCCGGCGATGGGCGAGTTCAGGGAGCCGAGCATCTGCGAGATCAGCACCTCGCGGGACGGGATCTTGGACAGGGCCTCGACCTGCGCCGGGTCCAGCACCTTGCCCTCCATCACGCCGGCTTTCAGCGAGATGGCCTTGTGGTCGCGGACGAAGTCCAGAATCACCTTGGCGGCCCCCACGGGGTCGCTCTTGGCGAAGCCGATCGCCGTCGGCCCGGACAGGAAGGCCTCCATGTCGGCGACGGGCATCTTGCCGTCGGCGGCGCGCTTGAACAGCGTGTTCTTGACGACCCGGAACTCGGCGTCCACGCCGCGCAATTTCTTCCGCAGGTCGGTCAGGTCGGCCACGGACAGGCCGCGGTAGTCGGTCAGGATCGCCGCCGAGGTCTGCCCGACCAGGGCCGTCAGATCGTCCACGATCTCCACCTTCGCAGCGGCGGGTTCGATCACATAGTCTGTTGCCATTGTTTCTTTTCACCTCCTCCCGAGTGGGGTTACAAAACGTAGGGCCGCGAAACAAAATGCGCCCTGCGGCTGCCGTAGAAGACGAGGCGAGTCGCGGGGCGCATGGGAGCGACAGTGGTCGTCGCGTGCGTCTTTGGACCTCGGCGGGCGGGCCAGATGTCTGGCCCATTAATCCTATAAAGGAACCGGCTGTCTACGGCGTAAACGGTATGTGGTTGTCGATTGTCCCAGGGCTGAACCCCTGGGCTACAGAGTGCGTACTGCCCGCCTTCGCGGGCGAAGAAGGACTCCGGCAAAACTCCGGCGCCCACGCAGGTGGGCAAAACGCTTCCGTCAGCCCAGGGGTTCAGCCCTGGGCCGCTCTTACCCCTTGCCCTGCTGAATGGACTGGGCGCGGATCGGATCGACCTTGACGCTCGGCCCCATCGTCGTGGCGAGGGCGATCTTCTTCAGGTAGCGGCCCTTGGCGGCGGACGGCTTGGCCTTGACCAAGGCATCGATCAGGGCGCTGAAGTTCTCGTTGAGCTGCTCGGTCGTGAACGACGCCTTGCCGATAGGGGCCTGGACGATGCCGGCCTTCTCGACGCGGTACTCGACGCGCGTGGCCTTCTTGATGTCATTGACGGCCTGGCCGATGTTGGGCGACACGGTCCCGGCCTTGGGGTTGGGCATCTTCTGCTTGAACGTCGCGCCCAGGCGTCCCACCTGGCCCATCATGTCCGGGGTGGCGAGGATCAGGTCGTACTGCTTCCAGTCCAACTGCCCCTTCTGCACCTGCTCGATCAGCTCTTCCGCGCCGACCAGGTCCGCCCCGGCGGCTTCGGCGTCGGCGGCCTTCTGGGCCTTGGCGAAGACCAGCACCTTGCGGCTCTTGCCGGTCCCGTGCGGCAGCGTGGTGACGCCGCGCACCATCTGGTCGCCGTGGCGCGGGTCCACGCCCAGGTTGACGGCGACGTTGACGGTCTCATCGAACTTGGTGCTGGCCGTGGTCTTCACCAGTTCCAGCGCCTGCGTGGGTTCCAGCAGCGCCTCCGGGTCGACCTTCTTGGCCTGCTCCTTGTAGCGCTTGCCGACGACGTGTTCTCGATCTTGCTTCCGCAT
>CAXUCQ010000399.1:0-1213 GCA_964249295.1 uncultured Armatimonadales bacterium
CTTCCTGGCCGCCGCCCTGTGCGCCCTCGCCCTCGCCCTGTCCGCGCGCACCCTCGCGCGCCGCCCCACGCCCGTTCCGAGCGGCTAATTCACGCCCTGCCCGATGGGCAGCGGCTCCACACTTCTCGCCCAAGCGCGAAAGAGGCTCTACCGCCGCCACCGTTAGCGGGGACAATTCCCAAGGTGAAAACTCACGGCCTAATCTCTCATATAAGGTCGGTCGCGGCCAGCGTTGGGCGCGGCGACCGGCACTGACAGCGAACACAGCGGAGAGGTAGAATAAGCCATGCTTGTTTTTGTGGACGAGTCGGGGGACACGGGGTATAAGTTCGAGCGCAACTCTTCACCGTACTTCGTGGTGACGATGGTTCTATTTGGGAACGAAGAAGAAGCGGCCAAGGTGCGCCAGTCCATCGACGATTTGAGGGCGGAACTCGGCAAGACCGCGATGGAGTTCCACTTCACAAACACCAACGACCGCACGCGACGGAGTTTTCTAGAGGCCGTCGGGAAGCATGACTTCCAGGTCTGTGCCGTCGTTTGCGATAAAAAACGGATGCCGACGCTCAAAGAAAAGCACGACAGCTTTTTGTTGGAGGCATTTAGCGCGGTCATGGAACACGCGAGGGACAAGGGCTTGCTTCACGCAGCCAACGTCAAGTACGATGAGGCAGGGGGAAATGCCTTTCAGAAGAAGCTCTCATCTGCCCTTCTGACAAAGGTGAACGGGATGGACCGAGGGAAGCACATCAAACAGTGCGAGCCGCAGGGGTCGAAGGGGAACGATCTGATTCAGCTCGTGGATATGATCTGCGGGGCAGTCGCCAGACCCTACAACAAGCCGCAGCGCAAAGAAGGTGACTACCTGGAAACAATAAAGCACCGGATGCATCCAGTGCTTGAATGGCCTTGACGGCCTGAAAAGGTGTCCCTTGTCTCTATCGGATTAGCCGAACGCTCCATCACACCCGACTAAGCCCCGTTTGGATACAGGGAGGTGACTATTCGAGAACAAAGGCGATTTGATTCTATTATTGCACATCGCAACGAAAAATTCACAACACTTGCACAACAGTTTCACAACACTTCTTCCAACGGTTTTGCGGCGGCGTTCACGCCCGAGGCGGCACCCGTTTCTCTTACCCTAACGCCCGGCAAACGCCGCCTCCATCGCCGCCTGCGTTTGTGCCTTGTCGGTCGTGTAGACGCGCAC
>CAXUCQ010000399.1:1223-3398 GCA_964249295.1 uncultured Armatimonadales bacterium
CTTTGACCAGGAGGCAGCCGGGGCCTTCGTCGGCGAACTTGATCGCGGGCGGCCCGCTCCTCAGCGTCTTGATGAGGCCGAGCGAGATCTTGGAAACGCACGGGAGTCGGGCCGCCGCCTGGGCGGGGACGGACGCGGCCTGGATGACCGTCGTGTGGCTGGCCGTGAACTTGCCGCCGCTGAGGTGGCCGGCGGGCCGCAGGGTCGCCATGCTAGTCCGCCGTCACTTCCCAGGAGCCGGACAGCGACTCGTCCGGGCCGAGCGCGACCAGGCCCCACTGCGGGTGGTTGAAGGCGTCCGAGCCGCAGGTCATCGGCTCGATGGCGAGGGCGCGGCGCCGGTGCGCGTCCGGCAGCGGATCGCCCGAATACAGTACCACAGAGTCGAACGCCGCGCCGAGCGAGACCGTCACGGACCGACCCGTGGCCGGGTCGCCCAGCCGGATGTCCAGCGACCCGTCGGGTGCGCGCTGCGGGTTCAGAAAGCACGTGTTGAAAACGGTGTCGCCGATGGGGCGCGGGTGGCGGAAGTCGAACGGCGTGCGTTCCACGGGCAGGACAGTCCCGGTCGGCACCAGATCTCTGTCGTAGACCAGGGTGGATTGGAACGGGACGTGGAGCGTGTCGGCGTCGATCAGGTCGGAGCCGACGGTGAAGTAGGGGTGGAAGCCCGCCGCGACGGGCGCATCGCCCGGACTCAGGTTCTCGATGTCGAACGCGCAGCGCATCCCCATCGCCGTCACCCGGTACGTCACCTGGGCGCGCAGGGAGAACGGGTAGCCTTCGTGCGCCGTCGTGTCGAACCCCGTGCCGAACGTCACGGCCTCGTCGCTCTGATCCAGAACATCCCACATCACTTTCCGCAGGAACCCGTGGATGGCGTTGGGCGCTTCCGAGTCGTTCTTCACCATCTGGTGTTACCGACCTTCAAACGTGTAGCGGCCCTCCCGGACACGCCCAGGGAACGGGATCAGCACGTCGCCCTGCCCGCCGACCTTGTTGGCCGCGCCCGAGTAGCCCGTCACGATCTGCCGCGTCGTGCCGCCCGAAACGCGCGACAGGCCGCGCAGGGACGCCCCGTAGGGCGAGACGACCAGCCGCAGGTCGCCGCGCGTCAGCGTGATCTCGGTGTCGGGCGTGGGGTCGGTTTCGGGCGTGGGGTCGGTTTCGGCCATAAGTTTGCTCCTCCGGCGGGTTCGCACCCCTGTCATTCCCGCCGGGGGCGCGCGATAAACGCCCGCTACCCCCCGCGACGGCGGCCCGTCCGGCCTGTCGCGGGAGGCGTGGGCGGCGTCGGGACCGGGTCCTGCTTGAACTGCCAGACGGTCTCCCCCGAGCGCCGGTTCAGCGCGTACCCGGCGCGCTGCGCCGCGGCGGGGACCAGCAGCAGGCCGCCGGGTCCGAGCGCCGGGAACGACACCAGGGGGTCGCCCGTGTCGAACCTCCAGTTCATCTGCCCGGTCGCCGCGTTGAGCGAGTACAGCGACTCGTCGTCGCTGCCGACATAAACGCTGCCGTTGTCGGCGACGGCGGGCGTCGACCAGAGCGACTTGTCGTCGCCGAACTGCCACTTCAGCCGGCCACTGTCGGCGCGCAGGGCGTAGAGTTTGTCGGCGCCGACGTAGACCGTGTCGCCCGCGACCGCCGGGGCGTAGGAGATGATGTCCGGCAGGGTCACGGTCCACTTGGCCCGGCCCGTCGCGCCGTCGAGCGCGGACACCACGCCGCTGTGCGTGGCGACATACAGCGTGCCGTCCGGCCCCAGCGCGAGCGGCGCTTCCGGGTCGAACCCGGTCGGGACGGACCAGCGGGTCTTGCCGGTCGTCCGGTCCAGCGCGTACACGCCGTCCGCGCCGACATAAACCAGGTTGTCCGGCCCGACGAGGGGGGCGGAGACGGCCGCGCCCATCTTGATCTGCCAGTCCGCTTTGCCGGTGGCTGCATTGATGGCGTAAAGGCTGCGGTCCTTCGCGCCGACATAGACGACGCCTTCCGGGCTGACGGCGGGGGCGGCGTTGAGAACGTCCCCCGTCGGGAACGACCACTTGACGGCGCCGCTCTGACCGTCGAGCGCGTACAGCTTGTGGTCATAGGACGCCGCGTACACGGTCCCGTCCGCGCCGACGGCGGGCGAGGCGTTGAACAGTCCGGCGGCGGTGAACCGCCACTTGGCCC
>CAXUCQ010000400.1:0-3380 GCA_964249295.1 uncultured Armatimonadales bacterium
GTGGGTGGACCCACTCTTCAACGGCGGCCACTGGAACCCGGCCCAGGTCGCCCTGGCGGGCGGCCTCGACGCGCTGGGCGTCCCCGGCCGGCCCTTGCGCACGACGCCGTGGCAGGCCGTCCTGGGCGCCCGCCCCGACGTGCTGTTCGTCGCCTGCTGCGGCTTCTCCCGCGAACGCGCCCTGCGGGACCTGCCCCAGCACGAACGCCGCCCCGGCTGGGCGAGTCTGCCCGCTGTTCAGAACGGGCGCGTGTACGTCGCCGACGGCAGCGCCTACTTCAACCGCCCCGGCCCCCGCCTCGTCGACAGCCTCGAGATCCTGGCCCACGTTCTGCACCCGACGGTCCACCCGCCGCCCCCGGCCTGTGTTGACGATACGCCGCCGTTTGCAGTATCATGATGGCATGGTGAAGGCGGCCCGCAGCGAATGATCTTACTGGCAGAGTTGGAGAAAGCCGCTCGTGAGTATCTGCGTGCCGCCGGCACACTGCGAAGGAAGACGAACGGGAGTTACGATGCCGCCGTCTATCTGTGTGGCTATGCCGTCGAGATCGCTCTGAAGGCGCGTATCTGCCGAACGCTGAACGGCCCGGCTACCCGTCGACCGACAACGATTTCAAGAACAAGTCCAGTTTCAAGACGCACGACTTGGAGGTGTTGCTGGACTTTACAGGCGTCGGGCATCTCATCAAGCCCGCTCTTGCTGTCGATTGGTCTACGGTGACGCTTTGGAACCCGGAGCAGAGGTATGACCCTGTGGGAACAAAGACGCCGGCAGATGCTCAGGACATGATTGGAGCGGCCCGGCGCATCTTAAAAGTGTTGTTATAAAGCATCAAGAGGCTGTTATGGATCTGGTTGAGAAGTTCAGGATAATCGAAGGACAGATTTCGCGGGAGCGCGGCGACTTCTCGTTTTTCGGCTTGTTTGAACACGATGATGTTCCTGGTAAATGGGATGTTCTCGTTTCGGCGCCGTGGCTGCCGAGGAATCGTTCAGGGATTCAAATGATCGTGGACGCTCTTGTTCCTGATGTGAGCCAGGACGAGTGGCGGCAGATTGCGAGCATCATCCCGCTCGACTCCAATTCACACTACGTCCGCTGGATCACAGAAAACTATCACGCACAACATGCACTCGAAGAGGTCTCCCATGCGCTCTTCGACGGTGTCTATATCAGTCACGGTTACATCATCACAGCCGATGCTCATCCCGCTCCGCTGCAGGAGTATCGGCTCGCGGCAGGGTGAGCCAGCAACATCAACAAAAATAGGACGATCACGAATGCCACACATCGACATCACCGTGCCGCACGCGCTGACCCAGGACGAGGCGGTCCGGCGAATCCAGAACCTGCCGGCCAGTCTGGAGCAGGAATTCGCGGGCAAGGTCACCGACATCAAACAGGCCTGGGCCGGATACGCGGCCAAGTTCAGCTTCAACGCCGTCGGGTTCGCGGTCTCCGGCACGACCGACGTGCAGCCGCACCGGGCCGACATCCACATCGACCTGCCCCTGCTCGCGATGCCCTTTAAGGGGCGTCTGGCGGACGCCGTCCGGCAGCGGGCGGAACGGCTTCTGGAGTAGGCCGATGCCGACCGTGTCGTTTACGGCCAAGATCAAACGGGACTGGCGCTACCCGCACCGGGAGAACGCCTGGCAGTTCGCGGAGCGCCCGCCGTCCGGCTTCCAGCCGGTCGAGCCGCCGGACTGGGTGACGGGGACCGTGCGCGGCACGATTCCCGACCCCGCCGCGCAGGATCGGGCGGGCGGCAAGCGCGGCGACGACGCCCACGGGATGATCCCCGGCGGCGCGGTCGGCTCGCTCTTCGACGAGCCGCCGGACGCAACTGGGTAAGAATAGGACTGAAGAACGGGACTGAAGAACGGAAACGAAGCACCATGACGCATAAAATAGCAACACGAGGCAGTCTCCTGCTGCTGGCCGCCCTGCCGCTGTTCACCACCGGATGCGGCGGCGACAGCGCCACGGGAGGCGGGATTTTCGGGGGCGGGACGCAGTCCACGGTGGCCCAGCCCGCCGCTGCGCCCGCGAGTCTGACCTCCGGCACGACCGCCGGGGGTCTCACGCCCAACGCCGCGCCGGCGGGCGGCGCCCAATCCGGCGCGGCGTCCGGCCAGTCGTCCCCGGCGGCCACGACGCCGAACGGACCGCTGGCGCCCCTGTCCGGCACCTACGCCGGCACCTGGACGCCCGTGACGCCCGCTCTGACCGCGACGGCGGCTGTGAAAGACACCGCGCCGCCGACCGCCGCGAGCGGAAACGCCGCGCCCGACCTGACCGTCGGCAAAGACGCCGCGCCTGCGGCGAAGGTCGCGGCGGGGGCCGCTCCGGCAGCGGGCGGCGCGGTCACGCTGAAGTTTTCGTACCCCAAGCGCCCCAGCAAGACCAGTCTCGGGGACGTTTCGGGGACGTGGGCCGACCCGGCGCTCGGCATCGGGCAGATCTCGGGAACGGTGGACAAGATCGGCCTGCCCAACGAGGCGAACGCGGTCCATGTCGTCGGAAAGATCACCTTCCCCCACGGCAAGAGCCGCGCGCTCGTCGTGGAACTGGCCGAGCAGGCCGTCGGCCACCTCGGCGGCACTGAGCCGGGCGACACGATCTCCCTCAAAAAGACGCGGTAGCGCCCCGAGCGCGCTAGGAAGGCCTCACGCGGCGAGCCAGTCCAGCACGGCGTTGACGTCGGGGGCGACCAGATCGGCGCCCGCGTTGCGGAACGTCTTCTCGTTGGCGGCGCCGGCGGGGCCGGTCAGCACCTGGGCGGAGAGGAAGACGGAGTCGCGGCGGGTCTGGTTGAAGGCGCGGACGGTACGCAAATCATCCAGCGTGTCGCCGACGTAGACGGCGGCCTGGAAGCCTAGTCGCTCCTGGAGCAGGGCCAGGCCGCCGGGTTCGGGCTTGTGGAAGCCGTCGCGCTGGGTGACCAGGCTCGTCGGGGGAATGACCCCGGCCAGCCCGCTAAACTCCAGGCCGATCAATGCTTCCTCGTAGGTACGGCCCGTCTGGATGCCCAGCGTTTTGTCGGCGGGGAGTTTAGTCAGATCGAGCAGGGGGCGGTCGTCGTGGATGTAGCCGCGCCCGTGGTACAGGGTGGGGGCGAAGCCGTAGAGCCGTTCGCAGTGTTCGCCCGCGAACAGCTCCTGGAAGCACCGGCGGATGAGGGGCTTGCGGTAATACGTCTCGATGGCGAGCCGGTCTTCCTTGCCCAGATGCTCGAAGATGATCTCCTCGGCGGCGCGCAGCCAGCCGCCCCGGTCGCGGATGCGCGAGGCGTAGCGGGCCAGGCTGGGCTGGATGGTGTTGAGCGTCTCGGGACTCGCGTCGGGGAACTCATGGCCCTTCCACAGATAGTGCA
>CAXUCQ010000401.1:0-2865 GCA_964249295.1 uncultured Armatimonadales bacterium
CATGGGAACAGTGTACCCCAGCGGGTGCGGAGAAAGGCCCCGGTCGCAGGGCGAGGGCCGCCATGTGGGTTGAAACGGGCGGGAACTGGAGATTACACCCAGAGCGTCCTATAATGACACAATCACAGAGACGTGCGAGAGAGAAACGCCATGCCCCAGTTCATGTTCGCCACCGGGATCGAGAACAGCAACCCGACCATCCAATTGCCCGACGGCGCCACCAAGCGCGTGGACGAGATGGAGAAGTGCGGCCACTACGCGCGCTGGCGGGAGGACTTCCGGCTGGTCCGGGAACTCGGCATCGAGTTCCTGCGCTACGGCCCGCCCCTGTACCGGACGCACACCGGGCCGGGGCGCTACGACTGGGACTTCGCCGACGAAACGTTTTCCGCGCTCCGGGAGATGAACATCACGCCCATCGTGGACCTGTGCCACTTCGGCGTCCCCGACTGGGCGGGCGGCTTCGACAACCCCGACTGGCCGCCGCTGTTCGCCGAGTACGCCGGGGCGTTCGCGCGCCGCTTCCCGTGGGTCAAATACTACACCCCCGTCAACGAGATCTACATCGCCGCGCAGTTCTCGGGCCAGAACGGCTGGTGGAACGAGCGCGGCACGACCGACCGGGGCTTCGTCACGGCCCTGGGCAACCTGTGCCGGGCCAACACGATGGCCATGCACGCCATTCTGGAGTTCTGCCCCGACGCCATCTTCATCCAGAGCGAGTCGTCGGAGTATTTCCACGCCGCCCATCCCGCCGTGATGGCCCAGGCCAACACCCTCAACGAGAAGCGCTTCCTGTCCCTCGACCTCACCTATGGCCGGCCCGTCAACGCCGTCATGTACGAGTACCTGCTGGACAACGGCATGACGCGCGACCAGTACCACTGGTTCCTGGACAACCAGGTCAAGGCCAACTGCGTGATGGGGACCGACTACTATCTGACCAACGAGCACCTGGTCCACCAGGACGGGCGCGTGACCGGCTCGGGCGAGATCTTCGGCTACTACGTCCTCACCAGCCAGTACTACCGGCGCTACCGGCTGCCCGTGATGCACACCGAGACCAACCTGGCCGACGCCGACTTGAGTTGGGACTGGCTGTGGAAGCAGTGGGCCAACCTGTTCCGGCTGCGCCAGGACGGCGTCCCGATCCTCGGGTTCACCTGGTACAGCCTCACCGACCAGGTGGACTGGGACACCGCCCTGCGCGACGACGCCGGGCGGATCACCCCCGTCGGCCTGTGCGACCTGGACCGCAACATCCGCCGCGTCGGCTGGGAGTACAAAAAGCTCATCTCCCAGTGGGGCGACATGCTCCCGACCGGCAGCGACAGCCTGCGCCTGGAATGATCGGCAGGATCAACCGGCATGGATGACGGGGGCAGCGACGCTTCAGCCGAGGTGCGCCAGCGCGGACAGGGCGCAGGCGGCGCTGGACCCCATCAGCGTCAGCACGGCGGCCAGCTCCCAGGTGAAGGCGCAGCGGGCGCTTCGGCGCGCGGCGGGCTTGGCGGTGTGGGCGACGGCGTTCAGTTTGAGGGCGAGGGTGGTCATTGGTCTGTCTCCTCGAGCGGTCACTTCGTTTACGTTGATGACCTGATTATATCCCTACGGAGACGAGAGCGTTGAGACGTGCGTCACCCCGCGCGTGTGAAACGTGTCACAGCCGGCGCCCCCACCGGGACGGCGAGAGAAAGCGGGGCGAGGAGGAAACTAGGCCGGGGCCACAGACGGACAGGCGGGCGCGGCCTCCGAAGCCGGACTCTTGCCTTAAGGTTCAGCGGGCAGTCCCGGAGGGTAAAACAGGCGAGGACAGGACCCCAGCAGCAAGGCGCCTGAAGAAAGAAGACCACCGATGGTAAAGTTCACGATCCTCCTCCGCAAGCGCCAAGATCTGACCCGTGAGGAGTTTGTGCGGTATCACAAAGACAACCACGCGCCGCTCTTCAAGTCGCTCCCCGAAGTCCAGCAGTACGTCCGCAAGTACGTTCAGGGCCATACCCAGCCTGTCACCCTCCCCGGACTGCCCCCGCCCGCGTATGACGGCACCACCGAACTCTGGTTCGACGACGTCGAGACGATCGCAAAGCTCTTCACCGCACCGGGGTACATGGAGCGCATCCGCCCTGATGAGGAGAAGTTCCTCGACCTACAGGGCTGCGGCTTCCTCGTCTGCACGGAAAATCAGGTGATGTGAGCGATGGCCCCAGGCCTTGTCTCCAACGGCTTTCCCACCAGTGAAGAGGGAGACGGCTCAACGCGCCCGCGACAGATTAGGCAGCAGCGCCGTCAGCAGTCTCATGCCGACGGGAAGAAGAGCCTTTGTCGGCAACCCGCGCGAACAGGACAGAGGCGGCTCAGCAGGACTTTGAGCGTGAGGCGCGGAACAGGCCAGGAGCCGCCGAAAGACAAATCCTAACTCCCGTCGCAGGAGACGCCCCATGCCCCTTCACGCCCGCGCCGGATGGCAGACCGCTCTGCTGTTGCTTTCACTCGCCGTTTGCGCCTGGAGCCGGGACGCGCCGACAAGTGCGCCCTCGGCACAGACGGTGCCGCTCCGCTTCGCCCGTCCCTGGGAAGTCCTGAGATTCATGCATTGGGACACGGGAAGTCTGCCGGAAGGCGTCCACGCCATCCAGGCGCTGCCCGACGCAAACGCCCTGCGCGTGGAGGGGACGCCGCAGGGCGTCGCCCAGGTGCGAGAACTGGCGCGGCAGTTGGACACCAAGCCGCGCCCGGTGCAGATCCGGCTCCAGTTCGTCCGCGCCGTCCGGCAGGCCGTCAACGACTTCGGCATCAGCTTCGACCTCGTGCCGCTGCCAGGCAGCGGCGCGGCCAGGGCGGGGGAGTTTGTGCAGGTCGGCT
>CAXUCQ010000401.1:2875-3380 GCA_964249295.1 uncultured Armatimonadales bacterium
CACACGGGCAGCCGGACGCGGGCGCGTCCTTCGTCCTGGTCACGTCCAACAACGTCCCGGCGACCGCCTCGGTCCAGGCGCTGTTCCGCAGCCCGGAGCCGGACGCTTTGGGAAACGGGCGATTCCCTGTCGCGGCGGACGCCAAGGTCATCGTGTCGCCGCGCATCAACAGCGACGGCACCATCACGCTTGATATAGCACCGAGCGTGTCCGTCACCGGGCCGGGGGCGGTGACGACGCAGACGCTGCAGACCCTGCGGACGGCCTCTTCCGGGGAAACGATGGTGCTCGGCGTCTTCTCCTGCGACCCGGACACCGACCTGCTGCTGTTCGTCACGCCGACGCTCCTGCCGGACTAGCCGGAAGGGGTGCGGACGACTTCGCGCCCGCGCTTCAAGTCCGGCAGAAACGCCGTCAGCAGGCCCAGGACGGGCAGCCAGGCGCAGACGCCGTACACGAAGACGATGCCGACGGTGTCCGCCCAGTGACCCAGCACGGCGGCCCC
>CAXUCQ010000402.1:0-3371 GCA_964249295.1 uncultured Armatimonadales bacterium
GTCAGGAAGACAGGGGGTTCCGGGTTTTCAAACTCGCCCCCAGCAACTTCCAGCTCTGGAATCCCGACACCGCGCCCAAAGACGCCGAAGGGCTGGCCGAGCAGTTGCGGCTCTATGTGGATCATATCCTCCCCGGTCGCACCCAAAGCGACGTGCTGTATGAGCTGCTGCTGAAAAGCGGCCTGCCGCTCACGGCCCCCATCAAGGAAATTAGCGTCGGCGGGCAGACGGTCCACAGGATCGGCGACGGCGAACTGCTGATCTGTCTCGCCGATCCCATCAGCGACGAAACGCTGAGCGGCATGGCCGCCCTCAAGCCCCGGCGCGTCCTGTGCCTCGACCATGCCTTTGGAGGGAACGACAGCCTCAAAACCAACGCCCTGCTGCAGATGAAGAACGACAGCATCGAGTTCCACACCGTCTGAGGCGCCCGCATGAAAATTCAATTCGACAGCAGCCAGGACTTCCAGCGCGACGCCATCAACGCCGTGGTCGGCGTCTTCGAGGGCCAGCCGCTCGCCCCCACGCGCTTCGAGATGACGGCCCAGGCCGCGCAGGGCGAACTCGTTCAGGAAACCGGCGTCGCCAACAATCTGCGCCTCACCGACGCCGCCCTGCTCGCCAATGTTAAAAACGTGCAGGCCGGGAACGGCCTGGGACAATCCGCCGCCCTCGGCGCGGACGGCGACATGGCCGAAGGCCGCAACTTCTCGGTCGAGATGGAGACCGGCACGGGGAAGACCTACGTCTATCTGCGGACCGTGTTCGAGCTGAACGCCCGCTACGGCTTCACCAAGTTCGTGATCGTCGTCCCCAGCGTCGCCATCCGCGAGGGCGTGCTGACGACGCTCGACATCACCCGCGAACACTTCGCCGCCCTCTACCCCGGCGTCCCCGCCGACGCCTGGGATTACAGCAGCGCCCAGGCCTCCCGCCTGCGGAGCTTCGCCGGCAGCACCCAGATTCAGATTCTTGTGATGAACATCCAGGCCATCGACAAGGCCGAGGGCAACGTCATCAACCAGGAGCAGGACCGGCTTTCGGGCCGCCGTCCCATTGATTTCGTCCGTCTGACCCACCCCATCGTCATCCTCGACGAGCCGCAGAACATGGAAGGCGAGAAGCGCCGGGACGCCATCCAGAGCCTCAACCCGCTTTGCACCCTGCGCTATTCCGCCACCCACACCAACACCTACAACCTGCTGTACCGCCTCGACCCCGTGAAGGCCTACGACCTGCGGCTTGTCAAGCGCATCGAGGTAGACAGCGTCCTCGAAGACCCCGACTTCAACCGGCCCTACGTGCGCGTCCTGGACATCAAAGCCACCAAAAGCAAAGTCAGTGCGACGCTCGAACTCGACGTTCAGGGGGCAACGAGCGTCCTTCGTAAAAGGGTCAGCATCAGCCGGGGCGACGAAGACCTGTTCACCCTGTCCGGCGGACGAGCGGCTTATCAAGGCTACCGGGTCTCCCAGATCGACGCCGCCAACGGGTACGTCGAGTTCGAGAATGGGATCTCCCTGTCCCCAAGCGAAGCACAGGGGGCGCGGACCGATGACGTGCTGCGCTACCAGATCCAGGAAACGATCAAAGAGCATCTGGAAAAAGAACTCGCCATCGCCAAACTCCCCCAAGGCGAGCGCCTGAAAGTCCTGTCCCTGTTCTTTATCGACCGTGTCGCGCACTACAAGCCCACCGACGCCAAGTTCCGCGTGTGGTTCGAGGCCGAATACGCCCGCCTCGCCGCCAGGCCCCGCTATCAACCCCTCGGTCTTCTCCCCGCGCCTGCCGTGCATGACGGCTACTTCGCTGAGGACAAGACCGGCGCGAAAGACACCAACGGGAAAACCCAGGCCGACGACGCCGCGTACAAACTCATCATGCGGGACAAGGAAAGACTTCTCGACCTGAAGACGCCGCTGCGCTTCATTTTCAGCCACTCCGCTCTCCGCGAAGGCTGGGACAATCCCAACGTCTTCCAGATCTGCACACTGCGCGAGATACACAGCGAGAAGGAGCGCCGCCAGACCATCGGGCGCGGCCTCCGCCTGCCCGTCCGCGAGAACGGCGAGCGCAGTTTCGACCCCCAGATCAACCGCCTGACCGTGATCGCCGATGAGAGCTACGACGACTTCGCCAAAGGCCTGCAAAACGACCTGAAGACGCAGGCCGGGGTGGACTTCACGGGCCGCCTCCGCAACGCCCGTGAGCGTAAGACCGCCATATTGAACAAGCAGCGGCTGCTTGACCCCGAATTCCAGACGTTGTGGCGGAAGATCAGCGCCAAAACGCGCTACCGCGTCGCCTATGACACCGCCGAGCTTGTGACCGCTTCTGCACGACTGATCGCCGGACTGCCCCGCACCGAGCCGCCGAGTTTCCGCATCGAGAAGAAAGCCGTCATCCTCAACCGCGAGGCCGTGACCGGGGAAGCCCGCTCCCACTATCACGTCACCGACATGGGCTACTCCGCCGCCATCCCGGATTTATTGGGCTACCTCCAGCGCGAGACCGAACTGACCCGTGCCACACTGGCAGAAATCCTCATCCGTTCCGGCAAACTGGGCGAGGCCCACCGCAACCCACAGCAATTTCTGGACAACGCCGCCGGGGCCGTCAAAGAAACGCTTCACGTGCTGATGGTCCAGGGCATCAAGTACGAACGCATCGCCGGGGCCGAGTACGAAATGCGCCTGTTTGAACGCGAACTGTCCGGCTACTCGGAACGCTTCCTGTTCGTCGACAACGGTCTTTACGACGTGGTTGAATATGAGTCCAACGTCGAATACAACTTCGCCAAAGACCTCAGCACGAACCCTGAAATCAAGATCTTCTTCAAGCTGCCCGACTGGTTCACCATCGACACGCCTCTCGGCACGTACAACCCCGATTGGGCCATCGTCAAGCACCATGACGAGACGCTGTACCTCGTCCGTGAAACCAAGGGCAGCAAAAACATCCTCAACCTGCCCGAGCCGCAGCGCGGCAAGGTGTTATGCGGCACGAAGCACTTCCAAGCCCTCGGCTTCACCGAGTATAAACTCGCCGAGACGGCTGGCGACGTCTAGCCCGACTCCGAATCTCCCCTTTAGGGGAGGCCCTGCGCAGGGAGGAACGACCGGAGCAAGGGGGGAGGTCTCCTCACCCTCACACCGGCAGGCCGGGCGCAAGGCAGACGGCGCCCCGTCCGCCCGCTGTCGGTAGACTTTTCTGACGCACCCTGCCATAATAGACATATTGCTACTATTTATATCTATCCGGGGAAGCCGGACGGATGACGGCCTAAAGACAAGACGAAACTGTGGAAACACAAAAGTGCGAAAACGAACTGGGATCAGTCACACAAAGAGAATGCCGAAAGAGAATGCCGA
>CAXUCQ010000403.1:0-3368 GCA_964249295.1 uncultured Armatimonadales bacterium
TTGGCCTTGGTCTTTTTGGCCTTGGTCTTTCATGGTCAACCTTTCCGCCTGAGAGTGGCGCTGTCTGCGCGGCCTGACGGTGAGTCTCAGCCGTGCTCGCAACTGCCCGGTGTAGGTGAAGCCCTGCGGGGACAGGCTAGGAGTGCGCCGCGTGGCGTCAGGTGCAGTGCGTATCCGACCGCGGATGGTCGGTCCGACTATGCCAGCAGGGTGTCGTACTCGGCGTGCGGACCGATCCAGAACCACACCATCCCCTCCGCACGGTCCCGTGCCAGAACCCGATAGTGCAGGCCGACGCGCGCCGACCAGTAGCGCCCGACCTTTTTGAAGTGCAAGGATGGGTGGCTTGGGTCCTGCTGGAGCAGCGCGAAGCAACGGTCCGCCGGGTCGCGGACGTCTTGGGGCAGCGCGTTGTACGGTTCCCAGAACTGGGGCGTGGTGAAATGGCTCACGGTTGGCCTAGAGCTTCGGCAGAGGGCGGCACCGTCCTGCGTCGAACTCGTGGTCGGCCTGTGCGCCGAGGGCGTCCAGCCGCCCTGCGAGGGCGTCGCGCTCGATCTGCCGGTCCCAGGCGTCGGCGCGGTACTCGTCCAGCCAGGCGGCCAGCCGGTCCACCTCGTCGTGGGGCAGTTCGGTGATCGCCCGTTCGATCTCTTGTACGCTCATGACGGCATTGTACCCAACGGACAAGGCAGGGCGTGGCCCGGCGGTCGTCGATTAGGGTACGACGCCGACCAGCAGGACGACGTCGTCGCGGGCGCTGCCCTGGGCGTAATCGTCCACGCCCGCGATGACGTTGCGGGCCAGGCCCTCGGCGGTCTGCTGGGCGCCCTGGGCCTCCGCCGGCGGCGGCCCGGCGAACAGGGCGGTCACGCCCTCGATGCCCAGCATGGCGGTGCGCAGGGGGCCGCACTCGGTCAGGCCGTCCGAGAAGACGGCGAACGCATCGCCGGGGGCGAGCGTCACGGCTTCCTCGGCGAAGCGCGCGTTTTCCAGGGCGCCCATGACCGGGCCGGTCGGCAGCAGGGGGTCGACCAGGCCCGTGGCACGAGCGCCGGCTCCTGGCCGCAGTTGGCGTAGGCCAGCGTGCGTGCGCCGGCGTCATACGCGCCCACGAACAGGGTGGCGAAGCCCGACAGCAGGTTGTTCTCGGCCAGGACGCGGTTCAGGTCGGTCGCGGCCTCGGCGACGGTGGGCTTGGAGTACAGAAAGGCGCGCAGCATGTTGCGGACGGTCGCCACCTGCGCCGCCGCCGCCAGGCCTTTGCCGGACAGGTCGCCGACGACCAGGGCGGTGCGGCCCTTGTCCAGGGCGAACACGTCATAGAAGTCGCCGCCGACGCCCGCTTCGGCCAGGGCCGCCTCGTAGTGAGCGGTCAGGGCCAGGCCGGGGACCGCGCCCGGCAGGCCGGGCTGCAGCGCCTCCTGCAGCTGCGTGGCGATGGTGTGCTCGTGCCGGAGGGCGGCGGAAGAGGCCCAGGCCGCCGCCTTGCGCTCGCTGATGTCGGTGGCCGTGCCGACCCACCGGATGACGCGCCCCGCCCCGTCCCGGACGGGTTCGGAGCGCCCCAGGTGCCAGCGGAACTCGCCGTCGGCCCGGCGCAGCCGGTACTCGACCTCGCTGACCCGGCCCCCCGCGACCGCCGCGCGCCAGACGCCGCCCGCGCGGGCCAGGTCGTCGGGGTGGACCACCGCCTCCCAGCCCCAGTCCCGCGTCTGCTCCAGATTCAGGCCGGAGTAGTCGAACCAGCGCTGGTTGTAGTAGTCCACGCCGCCGTCCGGCCCGGTCGTCCAGGCGATGTGGGGGATGGCGTCGGCCATCAGCCGGAAGCGCGCCTCGCTCTCGCGCAGGGCGGACTCGGCCCGGTCCCGCGCGGCTTCGGCGGCTTTGCGGCCGGTGATGTCGTGGAAGTAGACCGACAGCCCGCCCGCCGACGGGTAGGCGCGGACCTCGAACCACTTGTCCAGGGGCGGGTAGAACTCCTCGAACGAGGCGGTGGCCTGTTCGTCCACGGCGCGGCGGTACTCGCGCTCGAACGTGGTGCCGACGGCGGCGGGGAACTCGTCCCAGATGTTGCGGCCCAGCAGCGCCGCGCGCGTGCGGAACAGCAGCCGCTCCCCCTGGTCGTTGATGTAGGTGAAGCGCCACTGCCCGTCCAGGGCGAAGAAGGCGTCCGTGATGCTTTCCAGGATGCCCGCCGTGCGCCCGTTGGCCTCCCGGATCGCCTCCGCCGCCCGCTTGCGCTCCGTCACGTCTTCGGTCAGGGCGACGGTGTGGCGGGGCGCGCCGCCGGCGTCGCGGACGGCGGACACGCTGTTCTGCACCCAGACGATGCGCCCGTCTTTTCGGACGCAGCGCTTTTCGAGCACGAAGCTGGGGATCTCGCCCGCCAGCAGCCGCTGCATCAGGTCTCGATTGCCGGGCCGGTCGTCCGGGTGCGTCAGCGGGGGGGAGTCGGACGCCAGCAGTTCCGTCTCCGAATACCCGGTGATCGCGCAGAACGCCGGGTTCACCTGCAGAAACCGGCCCTGCAGATCGGCCAGGGTCACGCCCACGGCGGCGTTGGCGAAGGCGGCGCGGTAGCGCTCCTCGCTGGCGCGCAGGGCCTCCTCGGCCCGCCGGCCCTCGATGCCCAGGGCGATCTCGTCGGCGACGGCGCCCAGCGCCTCCAGCGTCACGTCCGACAGAGCCTGGCGGGCGAACAGGGCGACGACGCCGACCACGCGCCCGTCGACGGCCAGCGGGTAGCCCGCGAACGCGACCATGCCCTCGCGCCGCGCCCAGTCCTGGTCGCCGACGCGCGGGTCGCCGATTACGGAGTTGGTCAGGTGGGGCCGGCACTCCTGGGCGATCAGGCCGATCTTGAACTTGCCGACGGGGACACGCCCGTGGGGGCCGTCCAGGTGGGTGTACTGGCCGGCGCTGGCGTGCAGCACCAGCACGCCCTCGGCTTCGTCCAGGACCCAGACGCGGGCGAAGGCGGCGTCCAGGTGCCGGACGAGCGCTTCGGCGCAGCCCTGCAGCATCCCGCCGAGCGTCCGGCGGGTCGTCAGGGCCGTCCCCACGTCGGCGGTCAGCGCGAGCAGCCGGATGCGCTCGTCCAACGCGGCTTCGGCCCGGCGGGGGCGGTCTTGGGTTGTGTCGGCGGCTTCGTTGTTGGGTGGCACGGCAGACTTTCGGCGCGGGAAGCGTCCCCTCGCACATTGACCCTATTATACTGCATTTCGTCCGGGAACGGGCGCGGCCTGCAGGGCGATTGCATATAGCCTCAGAGCGAGAGGGCGGCACGGACAGAGGAGGGCGACCCGCCGGGTCGCCCCTACAGGGCCGCGTCCTCTAGGAAGGGCGCATCGTCTCCCCCTGGGGGT
>CAXUCQ010000404.1:0-3356 GCA_964249295.1 uncultured Armatimonadales bacterium
GTGGGCCGGCACCTCCCAGCTCGACGCCGCCTGCCTTCTCGCCGGACGGACCGGCTTCGACCGCGGCCCCCGGCTGTCGGGGACCATCGACGCCGTGGCCGCCGCGCTCCGCCAGGGCCCGATGGTCTGGCGCTACAGCGGGATGCAGGACGAAGAGGGCGCGTTCGTGGCCTGCAGCTTCTGGATGGCGGAGGCGCTGGCCCACGCCGGGCGGCTGGACGAGGCCCGCGACGCCTACCTGCGCGCGCTGGACGCCGGCAGCGACGACCTGGCCCTCGACCGGACGCGCCACAAGCTCCGACGGCTCGACGGCGACCTGCGCGAGCGCGCCCAGGCGCGGGGCCGCCGACGCCCCCTGGGCCGCGCCCTGCGGGAGCGCGAGATGGAGTTCTGCGCCCGGTGCGGCGCCCCCAACCCGCCGCAGAAGCGCCACTGCGAACTCTGCGGCGCCCTGCTCCCCTTCGACTCCTACTGGGACGCCCTGCGGAACCGCGAACTGCTGCGCGCCTCCCTGGAAAGCCTCAGCATCCTCGCCGTGCTGGCCGTCGTGCTGACGGCCTTCGGCTACCTCCCGTTCGACGTCAAAGGCGCCGTCGTCATCGCCGCCCTGATCGTGATCGCCTGGCGTCTGTTAAAGGCGATCGAGGGCCAGAAGGGCTGACAATCCACACCGGCGGGGGTAACAGAGCAGCGTCATGGGGGAGCCGGAAGAGTGGAAACGTCTGTGGCGGCGACGAGTTCAGGATTGAGCGCCGCGAGGCCCTCAGCCGTCGCCGCGCGCAACAGGCGCTGGTCTGCGGCGATGAGGAGGCACTGTTCCATGGAATCGAGAGCGGAGACATAACGCAGACAGGTCGCCAGGATCGCCGCGTCCGAAGAGTTCAGGTTATGCCTCCGCACATGGGCGATGCCGGTGAGGATGCTGCCTTCCGTCGCCAGCAGGCGGAACGCCGTCCCCAGCAACACCTCGGCTTCCAGCGCGGACGCCGAAGATTGGAACGCAGCGTCCGTGATGGCCCCACGATTACGCTTGCGCCACAGCGTTGCGAACGTCTCCGCATAGCCCAGGCGCGTGACGACCATTTGGGAGCCAGGCCAAGCATACAGCGCGTCCACTGTCTCCGAGCCGTCTTCCTCGGCGTAACGCTTGGTGTGGGCGCTGGCATCCCAGAGCAGATGCAGCATGGGTTACTTGTCGTCCTCGCCGAAGTCTTCGGGGTAGCGGGCGCGGATGATGTCACGGGAGAACAGATTGTCTTCCGCCCGGATGCCTTCCGCCCGCATCAAGGCGCGGGCCTTCTCCGCCGTGGCGTCCGGGTCCGGCACGAACCCCATCTGGGCGTTCGCCCACGCGATCTCCCGCCGGAGTTCTTCCTTGTCCACATACAGGGATTCAACGTCCATGACTCTTGCCTCTTCCGCTTTTGGAGGATTGTCCTTACCTCCAGTCTACCTCGATACGTGACTGGATTATCTCAGGACAGCCTCATCTCCCAATTCCCACCACCAACAACGCCGATTTAGAAACAGATCTAATCCAATCATGCGACAGGAACACACGATTGGGGGCTTGCCAACCGTGTGTTGTTTTTCGCAGTGGTATTACGCCGTCTTCAGGGTCAGGCCCAGCCGCTTCGGGTCGAAGCCTACCGGGAAAACTGTGTTGCTGTTGTACTCGGCTCCATCCCAAGTGACACGGCTCAGGTCCGCGCCCGCGAAGTTCGCCGCCTGAACCGAGGTGAACCCGCCGAGGTCATCGCGGCCCAAGTCCGCGCCGATCAGGAGAGCGTCCGTGAAGTCGCACTCCTTCAGACCCGCCCCGTTCAGTTTCACTCCGGCCAAGTCGGCCCCACGGAAAGACCCTCTGAAAGCGAGGGCCCAGTACAGGTCGGCGGAACGAAGGCTGGCCCGGTCGAGCCTGGCTCCCGTCAGGAAAGCCCCTTGCATGATGCAGCCATCGAGCCGCGCCCCGGACAGATCCACACCGTCGAAGTTCGCCCCGATCAGGATTGCCCCGGAGAGGTCGGCGCCGACGAGGCTCTCCCCCTGAAAATCCGCCACGTTAAATTCAAGGCCGCGCAGATCGGCGCCGGCGAACCCACCGGGCTGTTCGTGAATGACACGGCCTTTGGTCGTCGTGACTCTCATACCGTATCGGGGGCGGCGCGTGTTAGGACGCAGCGTCCGAGTCCGGCACGAACCCCATCTGGGCGTTCGCCCATGCGATCTCCCGCCGGATTGCTTCCCCATCGACATGAAGAGACTCTTGATCCATGACTTCACCTCCTGCGCTACCCAAAAGCCGTTCCGTTCCCGGATATACCTGTGCGAGCATCGGACGCACCGCGCGTGGGCTGCACCTGGAACGTCTCAGGGCCGGGTCAGGACACCACTTTGTCGTACTCGGCGTGTGAGCCGATCCAGAACCAGAACAGGTTCCCGCCCTCCCGGTACGCCACGGCGCGGTCGTGCAGGCCCACCCGCACGGACCACAGCCCTTCGATCTCCTTGAACTGGAGTGAGGGATGGACGGGGTCCGCCTGGAGAAGATCGTAGTTCTTGTCCGCCAGCCGCCGCACGTCGAGGGGCAGGGCGTTGTAGAGCCGCCAGAACTCAGCCGTTGTGAAGTGGCTCACGGCGTCAGCGGAGTGCCGGGGCCGAGCGGCCAGCACTGGCCGGTGTCGGATTGCTCCTTAGCCCGCGCAAGCAGGGCGTCGAGGCGGCCCGACCGCGTGTCGGCGGCGATCTGCTCATCCCACCGCCGGTCCTCTTCAACTTGCCGGTCCCGCTCCCGCGCCTGGAACTGCTCGAACCACTGCATGAACTCAGCCAGGTCCCCCGGCGGGAGCGTGGAGACGGCGGTCTCAATTTCTTGTACACTCATGCCCAGATTATACCCCCAACACTTGTCCAGCGTCTTTGCCTAGAAAGAGGCGTAGGCGAGCGGCCCAGCGGCCAGGTTCAGCGGCGGCAGACGGAGCGAGGGACGAGCGCTGTCCGACGTTCGCGGCAAGTGGGGACAGAGGCGTGTCTCAGTAACCATGACATCACTAGACAACAACACGCACAGAACCACTACCCATGAATTTACCTTCCGCGCCTGAAAGGCGCCTTTTCCGAGTAGCCTCTAACGTGCGACCGGATTATCTCAGTGCCACCTCGATCCGCTCGAACTGCGCGTCCGTCATGTGCTTGCGGTCGATATAAGGGTTCCGGGGATACTTCAACTCAATAGACCTCTTGCGTAAATCCCAGGACTGGAGTCCTGGGCCACAAAGTGCGTAGCACCCACCCGTGAAGGCGGATTGTTTCTAGCTCTTGCGCCCGCGAAGGCGGGCAGTATGCACTCCTCAGCC